>CBDUUS010000075.1:0-6108 GCA_965370465.1 uncultured bacterium
TCGGTCAAAGGTACGGATATGCCTTTCTTTTTTAAATTATAAAGCATCTCCCCTGTTGCTATCCAGTCTTCATATATGCATTCGGCATAAGGGACCGCACTGATTGATTCTGATAATAATTTATATTCCTTTTCACTTTTAACACCATGCAGCAATTCTGATATTATAAGACCGCTAATAAGTATATTCTCCAAATTTAAATTGTCTTCTATGAATGGGACATAATCTTTATTGTTTTTAAAATATTCTATCCATACTGATGTATCGATTATTATTTTTTGATGCTCCATTTAAATTTTCCCGGTCATCCTTGTTTTAAAATAACCCATAGAATTATGCGCCGCTAAAAGCTCTGCATAATAAATCTACTATTGCAAAGAATCTCTATTTAAACTGCTCATTAATTTCTTCTTCTCTTAGAGCTTTTACCCTATCTTCATCAAATGAGATCTTTGACTTCAGCAGCATTAATTTTTTTAATTTATTAAACCTTACTGCGTCTTTTATTGCATTCTCTATAGCTCTTGACCTATTTTTAGTATCATATAGAGTTTCTGCTTCTCTGATCACATTGTCTGAAATATTTATTGTTGTTCTCATATATTATTCACCTGAATAATATATTACATAATTATGTTATGTAAGTCAATATGTTAATTTATATGTTCTTAAAGATGTATGTATATATGATTTTTAAAACGGTTATAAATATTCCTTAAAAATTTTTGATGGATAACTTTGATATAGGCCAGTCAGTTTTTTACTTTTGTCTTAAAGCACTGTCAAGCACCGCTTCGGCACAGTATGAGGACCGTATAAATGGACCCGCTTCTACCGCAGCAAACCCCATATCCATTGCTGTTTTTCTTATCCCGTCAAATTCTTCGGGCCTGTAATATTTTGATACCTTTATATTTTCCGGCGAGGGCTGCAGGTATTGCCCTATCGTTATTATGTCTACACTGCTTTCTTTAAGATCCTCCAGCAGCTCTTTTACCTTTTTTATCGTCTCCCCGAGACCAAGCATAAAACCTGATTTTGTATATATTTCAGGCCTTATTTCTTTTGTATTTTTTAAAAGCTTCAGTGATCGGTAATAATCAGCATTTTTTCTTACCTTTGCATAATTGTCTTTTACCGTCTCTACATTATGGTTCAATACATCCAGATCCCCTGACAGAAGTTTTTTAAGGCTTGCTATATTGCCTTTAAGATCCGGTATAAGACATTCGACTTTTATGTCTGGATTTAACTGCTTTATGCATCTTACTGTCTCATAGAAATGCGATGCTCCTCCATCATCAATATCATCTCTCGTGACAGATGTCAGTACCACATAAAGTAGCTCCATTTCTTTGACTGCCTTTGCAATATTTTCGCCTTCTTTGCTGTCAGGCGGTCCGGGCCTGCCGCTCTCTACCCCGCAAAATGCACAATTTCTTGTACAAATATCTCCCATAAGCATAAAAGTCGCAGTCTTTTTGCTGAAGCATTCATATATATTCGGACATTTTGCACTCTGGCATACTGTGTGGAGATGGGACGACTCTAATAACTTTTTCACTTTTGATATATTTGAATTATTGAGTCTTATCTTTTTTTTTAGCCATGAAGGTTTCTTATCCAATTATCTTCCCCACTACTCTTTCCAAATCCGCAATTGTAGTAATTTCTATATCTATTTTTCCCTTTTTCTTACCCATAATTATTTTGACAGGTGAATCAAGATATTTGGAAAGTTTTTCTGTTATCTTTGGGATCCTGCTGAATTGCAGAGTTCCTTTTCTGTCTGGATTATCATTTTTCTGTTTTTGCCTGTCTACCAGATTTTCTACTTCTCTTACACTCATCCCCTTTTCAGCAACCTTATTAGCTATTTTTATCTGCTCTTCCATGCCGTTTATGCCAAGGAGCGCTCTTGCATGCCCTTCGGCTATAAGATTATCATCAAGGAGTTTCTGAACTTCCAGCGGCAGAGTAAGCAGCCTTAATGAATTAGTTATCGCTGTCCTGCTCTTTCCTATTCTTTTCGACATCTCCTGATGGGTTATATTAAATTCATCTATTAACTGCTTATAGCAGTAAGCCTGCTCCATCGGACTAAGATCTTCCCTGTGTATATTTTCTATAAGTGCCATTTCAAGAGAAGAAGTATCATCAATGTCTTCTACTATCAGGGCAGGAATAGTATCAAGGCCGTTTTTTTTGGTGGCCCTGTACCTTCTTTCCCCCGCAATTATTTCATACTTTTCTTCATCCCCGGATTTTCTGACTATTATTGGCTGCAATACTCCAAATTCTTTTATTGATTCAGCAAGCTCATCAAGCGTATCATCTTTAAACCTTGATCTTGGCTGATTTCTATTAGGAACGATGCTGTCCAGCTTGAGGTCCATTACCCTGCCTTTTCTGATACCTTCTTTCTCTTCCTGGGCCTGGTCGATACCTGGTATCAAAGCGCCTAATCCTCTTCCTAATCCTCTTCTAGCCATTTCCTATCACTTCCTTTGTAAAATTATTATATGCAATCGCGCCTCTGCAGCCCGGATCATATTCAATAATCGGCTTGCCATAGCTGGGTGCTTCACTGAGCCTTATATTTCTTGGTATAATAGTCTTATATACTTTTTCTTGAAAATAGTTTTTTACCTCTTCTATTACCTGCTCTCCAAGTTTTGTCCTTGAATCATACATCGTCATAATAGCTCCGCTTATCTTCAGGTCCTCGTTTAAATTATTTCTTACCAGCTCTATTGTATTAATCAGCTGCCCCAGTCCTTCAAGGGCATAATACTCGCACTGGATCGGTATTATCACTTCCTTTGCGGAGCTCAAAGCATTTATTGTAAGAAGGCCAAGTGCAGGCGGACAATCTATTATTATGAAGTCATATTCATTTTCAATCATTTTTACCGCTGCAGCCAGCCTGTATTCCCTCTTAATGATTGACACCAGCTCTACCTCGGCTCCGGCGAGCTGTATTGATGATGGCAGGAGCCATAGATCTTTATAAGCAGTGTCTACTATTGCCTCATGCGGGTCCATATTGCTTATCAGCACTTCATATATTGATTTATCTATATCTTCTGAGTTTGCACCCATCCCACTTGTCGAATTGCTCTGGGGGTCCAGGTCTATCAGCAATGTCCTGTATCCATATGAGCTCATATAAGCTGATATGTTTACAGCAGTCGTGCTTTTCCCGACACCGCCCTTCTGATTTGTTATCGCAATTATTCTTGCAATCTTTTTTGGCCGGTCTTCTCTTTTGTGATGAAATATTTTTTCCATAAAACCCATTACTTCCCATCCTAATATTTATGTATGTATATATATTTACACATATACATAATTAACCCTCTAAAGGGGGTCTTTTTTTATATGAGCAAAATTCCTGGGGTATTTTAAAGGTGTATGTTTTTCTTTTTTCATTACCAGAAATGCTCTGAATTCCTCAAGTCCTGAGACTTTTACTTTGATCAGCTCCTCTATTTTTCCTCCTAAAACTTCTATTGCTTCCCCACTGGTTTCTATTTCTGTAAAAATTTTCTTGCTCTTATAAAATACAATTCTACCATTTATATTACAGAATGGAACTGAAAGTTCTAAAAGAATACTAAATTTTGTTACTGCTCTCGCAATTACAATATCAAAATGCCCCCGCCATTTCTTTTGGCCTGCAAGCTCTTCTGCCCTACCAGGTAAAACTATAATATTATCAAGCGAAAGCGACTTCACAGTTTTGTTTAAAAAATCAACTTTTTTTCCGGTTTTTTCCAGAAGAGCCATTTTTGAATCCTTGAGGAGGATGGCCAGCGGTATCCCGGGAAATCCTCCTCCGGTTCCGATGTCTAATATTTTGATATCCTCTTTGCCATCAAACAGCCTCTCTGCATAAGTCAGAAGTGAAACAGAATCGAGAATGTGTCTTTTAAGTATGTTCTCCTTTTCTACCGTACCGACAAGATTGATCCTTTTATTATTTTCAAATATAAGGTCCTGAAAGGCAATGAGCTTTTCCACCTGGTCCTCTGTCGCCGCAATTTTCATTTCTTTGAGAGATTCTTTTAAAAGCTTCCTATTATCCAACACTATCCTTTTGTTGTGATTTTTGCTTGATTACCATCAGAAGCACTGAAATATCAGCCGGTGATACGCCTGCGATCCTGGAGGCCTGCCCCATTGTATTGGGTCTTCTTATGCTTAATTTTTCCCTGGCTTCATAAGTAAGACTATTTATAGAATAATAATCCAGCCAATCCGGCAATATATATTTTTCCAGATTAGAAAGTTTTTTTACTTCAGACAATTGTCTTTTTATATAGCCTTCATACTTTATCCTGATTTCTGCCTGTTTCATGACCTGCCTGCTATAAGTACTGTTGCTTTTATCAAAAGCCTCAAGCAGTTTTCCAATGGAGATTTCCGGTCTTTTAAGAAGATGGTAAAGATCTGTAGGAATATCTATAGCTGCTGTATTCATTGATTTAAGCTTATCTTTTGTCTCCTCTGCAGGATTCACTTTTATGCTTTTTAGCCTCGCTATCAGATTTCCGACATTTACATTTTTTTTAATCACCTTTTCATACTTATCTTCTGTTATAAGACCAATTCTTTTTCCATAACCTGCCAGCCTGGTATCCGCATTATCTGATCTCAGTATTAACCTGTATTCTGCTCTTGATGTGTACATCCTGTAGGGTTCGGTCAATTCTTTTGTCAGCAGATCATCTATTAAAACTCCTATATAGCTATTATCCCTTGTCAGAACAAGAGGTTTTCGTCCTTTTATTTTTAAGGCCGCATTTACGCCTGCCAGAAAACCCTGAACAGCAGCTTCCTCATATCCAGAAGTACCGATTATCTGGCCCGCAAAATATAGATTTTCAATTTTTTTTGATTCAAGAGTGTTATTTACTTGATCCGGGATGATATAGTCATATTCAACAGCATATCCGGGCCTGATTATTCTTGCATATTCAAGGCCCTTTACAGTATTTACCACTTTTTGCTGTATTTCAGCAGGCATGCTTGTAGTTAGCCCCTGGAGATACATCTCATTTGTATTTTTCCCCTCTGGCTCTATAAATACCGGATGTCTGTCTTTCTCTGGAAAATTGATGACTTTTCTATCTATAGAAGGACAGTGCCTCGGTCCATGTGTTTCGATCATACCGCTTTTTATGGGAGAATGCTCTATATTTTCAGTTATTACTTCATGTGTCCTTTTATTTGTATAAGTCAGGTAGCATGGTATATTATTATGAATTATTTCTTCATTCCAAAAAGAAAAGCTCAGGGGTTCCCTGTCCCCTTCCTGTATTTTTGTTTTAGAAAAATCAATTGTCCTTTTGTCGATTCTTGGCGGAGTTGCTGTCTGAAATCTGTCTATCTTAAAACCTAAAATTTTTAAGTTATCAGTAAGGTGCATCGCTGGATATTCTCCCATCCTTCCTGCTCTGTAATCTTTTTTCCCTATAATTATTCTTCCTCTCAGGAATGTTCCAGCTGTTATTATTACAGTTTTTGAATAAAAAACTGGTCCGCTTTCTATTTTTACACCTTCTGCTCTCCCCTCTTTTATCAGTATCTCATCTACAATTCCCTGTTTTAATTCAAGACCCTCTGTCTTTTCCAGGGTTTTTTTCATCTCTATTTCATATTCCTTTTTATCGATCTGCGCCCTCAGTGCCTGAACTGCAGGGCCCTTGCTCCTATTGAGTGTTTTTATCTGCAGCAATGTCCTGTCTGTCGTTTTTGCCATTTGTCCGCCCATAGCATCCAGTTCTCTGACGAGCTGGCTCTTCCCCAGGCCGCCGATTGATGGATTGCATGGCATTAAAGCTATCCTGTCAATATTTATTGTTATTAGCAGTGTATATAGTCCCATCCTTGCCGAGGCAAGTGCTGCTTCACAGCCTGCATGGCCTCCTCCTACAATGGTCACATCATATTTATCTTTATTTTTCATATCTGTTTTATCTATGTTTCACGTGAAACATTTGTATATTTTATATTAGAAATAGTACTTTTACTTATTTCATATTCTCTATATCAAACTCCCAATAGGGTCCTTTCCCTTTAGAAGTTTTATTAATTCGGTCCCAT
>CBDUUS010000076.1:0-6075 GCA_965370465.1 uncultured bacterium
GGGTAAAAATGTTAAAAAAAATAACGCCTAATCTGATTGTAGAGGATGTTAATGCCACAATTAAATGGTATCAGAATGTTCTGGGTTGTTTTGAAACAATAGTGACAGAGCCTGAATCAGGGAAATTCAATTGGGCATTGATGGCATGCGAAGATGTCGAAATAATGTTTCAATCAAGGAGCAGCATAAAGAAATATATAAAAGAATTTGATTGTTCTGATAAGGGATGCAATGCAGTTATGTATATTGAAATAGAGTACCTGGAAGGATTTAGGAACAGGATAAAAGATAAAATTGAGATAATACGGGACCTGCATACTACTTCGTATGGGATCCAGGAACTGGCAATAAAGGATTGCAATGGTTATATACTTGTTTTTGCAGAGTAGTAGAAAAGGATAAAGTAATATCTAAAACAAAAAATATGGGGAAAGAAAACAGAAAAATAGTTTGGATTAAAAAACTAAAGAAAAATGGTTATAAATTAACTGAGCAAAGAAAAGCAATACTGGATTTTTTAAGCAAAGAGATTTATCCAAGAAATGCGGATGATATTTATCGGGAACTGAAGAAAATAAATCACAGAATAGGTATGGCTACTGTATACCGGACCCTGGAACTACTTTCCAATCTCAGGCTTATGCGCAAAGTCAATATTGGGAGCAATAAAGCTTTTTATCTTTTTCCTGAAGATACCGAAGACAATACCGCCATTTATCTTGTATGTGATAATTGTGGGAAACTTGTATCAAATAATAAATGTCTTAATGATTCAGTAAAAGTACGGCTTGTGGACAATGCTGCAAAGAATATTTTTAAAAATTGTAAGCTCAGTATCAACCATTTTCAAATATTTTTTTCAGGACTCTGTGAGATTTGCTCTAATAAATATAAATAAATACCCGGCAATCCTGTGACTTAATAAAAATTTATTCAATAATTATTATTTCTATATGATTTTTAAGAGGTGAATGATGAGTGCATATAAAATCAATTTTGATGATTACCAGCCATTTGATATGGAAAAGAGGGTAGAGACTGCCAGTGCGACAAAGGCAAGTCTGAATTTTTTAAGCCTTTTTATGCTTGCAATCCTTGCGGGCAGCTTTATAGCTATTGGTGCAGAATTTTATACTGTTGTTACATTTGATTCCCAGCTGAGCTATGGGCTTACAAAATTGATCGGAGGATTAGCCTTTTCGCTCGGGCTTATACTGGTAATAGTTGCAGGGGCTGAATTGTTTACCGGGAATAATTTAATAATGATGGGCTTTGCCTCAAGAGTTGTTACATATAAGCAGATGTTGAAAAATTGGTCAGTAAGCTATATTGGTAATTTTATCGGTTCTATAAGTCTTGTTGTCCTGATGTACTTTACAAATCTCTGGAAAGTAAAGGATTATCAAGCAGGCGCCAGTTTAGTGATTACAGCTGTGAATAAGATAAACCTGACTTTCCCCGAAGCTTTTTGCCGGGGGATCCTCTGTAATGCCCTGGTATGCCTGGCAGTCTGGCTTTGCTTCAGTGCAAGAACTGTTGTAAGCAAGATAACAGCTATTATATTCCCCATAACCGCTTTTGTGGCTTCTGGATTTGAACACTGTATTGCAAATATGTATTTCATACCTTTTGGCATATTATTGAGCCGAGATCAGGAAGTTGTAAGAAAAGTTATGGAAATGGAACCGGGGATCAATCTTGAAAGACTGAATATCACAGGTTTTTTAGGAAATATTTTCCCTGTCACTCTGGGCAATATAATCGGGGGTGCTTTTATGGTTGCTGTAGTTTACTGGCTCATAATAGTGCTTCCGATAAAATTAAAAAAAGATAAAAAGGGAAAATCAAAAGTATAAATGGAGAAAAAATAAAAAAGATCATTTAATCAGGAGCCTGACATTTTTAACACTATATTGACCAGGCTCACCTGATTCTGCGCCTGGTCCGCTCACTACAATATTTACAGAAATATTCTGGCTGGCCTATTGGTATAAATATTTATTAGCTTGAAGTATAAGAGGAAATTTTATTATAATATACTCTGTAAACTTTTTAATATCAAATATGATTTTATGAGGGGAAATGTATTTTGAGATTTGTAGATTATAAATGTGAAGACTGTGGAGAGATCTCTGAAATCATCATCAGAGACAGCGGCACAGAGATCAAATGCAAAAAATGCGGCAATAGCAGAATGGTAAAGGTATTTGCACCTGTCAGTTTCAAAGGTAACTCTTCTGATGAATTTTCCTCTGGTACCTCTTCGTGCAACAGCTGTTCGGGCGGGAGCTGTTCCACCTGTTCCGGGTAAAAGCCAGGGGGAGTACCGGCTGCTTTTGGAAAGAAGAACAAAAATGTTAAGAACTATTATCAGGGAATTGAAAAATCATATTCCTTTTGCTGCCTTTGGAGCGTTTACCGGAATTGTAATAATGGCTATTCTCTATAACTTCCCCATAAAATTCTCCTATAATGTTTTTTATACCCTGCATCCGCTTCATGTACTGTTAAGCGCATATACCACTGCAGCGATGTACAAGCTTAATACAAGCGATAAGTATAAAAACAGAATCTGGATAATGATCTTAGTAGGTTATTTAGGGTCGATAGGTATTGCTACCCTGAGTGATTCTTTGATTCCTTATCTCGGAGAAATCATGCTAAATCTGCCTGATAGGGAAATACATATAGGATTTATTGAAAAGTGGTGGCTCGTAAATCCATTAGCCTTAATAGGCATAATAATAGCTTATTTTAAACAAACTACAAAAATTCCGCATGCAGGACATGTATTGCTAAGTACCTGGGCCTCATTATTTCATATTATCATGGCAGTAGGCGGGTCAATGCACTGGTCCTTGTTTATAGTAATATTTTTATTTTTATTTTTCTCTGTCTGGATACCCTGTTGTGCCAGCGATATTGTATTTCCTCTATTATTTGTTAAAAGAAAAGATTAATTTATATATATAATGCAGGTTCTGACATATATATGATAAATGCATATATAAGTGGAAATAAAGCTAAAAAAGTTTATCTAAATATTTCTTCAAAAAGGGTCCTATTTTTTGACATATGAACCAATGTTCATTATAATTAGTTATGGTCATAAGACCAAAACTATTAAGGAGGTAGAATTATGCCTGGTTTTAATGGAACAGGACCGGCAGGAATGGGACCGATGACTGGAGGAGGAAGAGGTTTCTGCGTAATGCCCCTGGGATATAATCCAGGAGCCCCTTACGGGTTTTCTGGTATGCAAAACTATCCAGTAAATGTCTCAAATCCCTATCCACAGAATTATAGCGGATCCTACATTTCTCCGTATCAGTATCCATTAGGGATTTCCAGATATCCCGCTGGATCAGCAGGATACTTTAGAGGAAGAGGAGGAGGAAGAGGAAGATCATTCTTAGGAGGAGCAGGTATGAGAGGAAGAGGCAGAAGGTTTTAAACCTGAAAAAAAAGAAAGGAGGAATTAAAATGCCAGGAGGAGATAGAACAGGACCGGCAGGAATGGGACCGATGACAGGAAGAGGTGCTGGATATTGTGCAGGTTATGAAGTTCCCGGGTATATGAATCCATACGGCGGAAGATACTTTGGAGCAGGCAGAGGTGCATTTGGTGCAAGAGGCAGAGGATACAGGAACTGGTATTATGCTACCGGTCTGCCCGGCTGGTCAAGGTATAATATGGGAATGCCGGCATGGGGCATGGCAGAAGGAGCGCCTTATTACGGAGGTCCTTATTATCCAACAGATCTTAATCCAGAAGAAGAAACAAAGATACTCAAAGATCAGGCGGATATGCTAAAAAAACAGCTTGAGAATATCCAGGCCAGAGTGGAAGAACTAAAAAAAGAATCAGAACAGAAAGAAGAGTAAAAGACAATCACAATAGTCTGAGGATAGACCAATTGGACTATCCTCAGAACTTCATTTTAGCATCACTACAGCTTCTATTATGATGATTTATTGTTGATCCAGTACAGAAGTTTCCTAAATATTTCTGTCTGGCAACACTGCTATAAATCCTTCGGGGTTAGTAATCTTATTTAATGCAATTTTATATTTTATTCATGATATTTATTCCGTAAATACCCATATAAAATGGAGAGGCGGCCGGGATTTTTTGAAAGGAGGGTCAAAAATTTCAAAGAAGGCCCGTCCGCCTTGCCATAAAAGACGGATGATGCGAATATAAGTTTTAAAAAAATGCAATTATTCTTAATAATTTATAAAAAATATTATTAAAGATATTGTCATGTTAGGAATTGGCGTATATATTAATATATTAAAGTCTGGAAAGTATATATTATGAAAGTAATCACAGGGTTTATATGCATAGGAAATTCATGCCGGAGCCAGATGGCGGAAGGATTTGCAAGATATAATGGAGGCGGATCACTTAAAGCATATAGTGCCGGAACTCACCCGGCAGCAATGGTCAGCCAGGATGCTGTGTATTTGATGGAAGAAAAAGGAATAGATATAAGCAGGCAGTATCCAAAGGGACTATTAGATATTCCGGAGGAGCTTGATATATTGATAACTATGGGCTGCGGGGCAGAGTGTCCTTTTCTACCTGCACATCACAGGGAAGACTGGGATATCGAGGATCCGGTGGGCCTGCCTCTGAAAGAGTTTAGAAATATAAGGGATATAATTGAAATAAAGGTCCTTGATGTACTGGAGCTTATAAAAAGTACTGAGAATAAAGAGATGCTGATGGATAGATTAAAAAAGAGATAAGGGAAAGATTTCTATTCAGGGATGGGAACAATATGACTATTAAATATAAAGGGGCAGAAAGAAAATATGAGACTATATCTTGAATGCATACCATGCTATATAAGACAGGTCCTGGAGGCTATGGACATGTTTACAGATGACAGAGAATTAAAGGAAAAGATACTGAGGGAAGTCCTCGAGGCAGCAGCTGACTTTGATGCTGAAGAGATCGGTCTTATGACCAATGCAAAGATACACAGGATATTAAAAAAATATGCCCCTGCCGGTGATCCATATAAAAAGGAAAAGGAAAGAATGAACCTTATCTGCATGGAGATGGCAGATGAGACAGCAGCTATGATAGAGGAATCAAAAGATCCATTTGAGACAGCTTTAAGGATAGCGCTTGGGGGTAATATAATAGATTTTGGCCAGGGCAATGATTTTGAGGCACAAAAAATAAAAAGCACGATAAAACATGCGCTCACACAGAAACTGGATGATACTATGATACTCAGATTAAAGGAAAGCATAGCAAGTGCAAAAAAAATATTATATATTGGCGACAATACCGGTGAGATTGTCTTTGACAGGATATTCATTGAAAAATTCTTCCCCGCCGGCAGGACTGTATTTGCGGTAAGGGGAGGTCCGGCGATGAATGATGCAACTATTGAAGATGCACAGATGATCGGGATGACCGATATTGTCAGAGTAATAACAACGGGGCTTGATATGCCCGGGGCGCTCCTTCCCTACTGCTCTGAAGAGTTTTTAAAAGAATATGAAGAAGCAGATCTTATCATCTCCAAAGGCATGGGAAATTATGAGGCATTAAGCAGCGAGGATAAGAAAATATTCTATCTTTTAAAAGTAAAATGTCCCGTGATAGAGAATAGTTTTAAGGGAAGATACAGGCTTGGTGATATAGTAGTAGATGATCTGATACATTTAAAGAGTAAAAATCGATAGCTGCTCTCAAATAGGGCCCATTATTTATAAAATGTATTGATTGTCCCGGCAGGGTATAGAAAAAAATCTTTTGATAATATATTATTCTATCTTGCAGGCATAATGATTATAAATGCTAAATGAATATGATAAAAAAGAATATAACCATTATTTTGATCGCAGCAGCAATTGCCGCAGCTATTGTATTTGTTGATAAAACAATATCGGCAGACCGGCCCGGGGGTCCGTTTTCGGAATCAGGAGAAAGCATAAATAATAATGCCGGTGATGATTCTGTGGACGCAGGCATTATTGAAAATGAAAAAAAGCTTGATTTTGAAATGGTAAAACAGGATTTTTTCATTGTAGTTCCAGCAGGCAGCAATAAAGATA
>CBDUUS010000077.1:0-6075 GCA_965370465.1 uncultured bacterium
CAGTCTGGAAGAAATCAGGAAAAAATTAATAGACATTTTAGAAGATGAATTATAATTTAAGATATTTGTTTAAAAATGGTAATATTAAAAGATTACGAAGATATAGTTGGTAAAAAAAATTTAAACCAATTAAAATCCTTAGCTTTACTCTCTAAAGGTAAAAAAGTTATTATGGTTAACTCTACTAAGGACGGAGGTGGAGTTGCTGAAATACTGCACAGGCTAGTTCCTTTGCTTAATGAGCTTGGAATTAACTGTCAGTGGAAAACAATCTATGGTAATAATGAGTTTTTTAATATCACTAAAGATATACACAATTCACTTCAGGGAAAAAAATTAGACATTAAAAATGAATTATTAGAAAAATATTTAAAGGTAAATAAAGAGTACGCTCAAAATGTAAATTTAGATGCAGATATAGTTATAATACACGACCCTCAGCCTTTGCCATTAATAAAATATTATCCAAGAAATAATACTAAGTGGGTGTGGAGATGCCACATTGACATATCAAAACCAGATTTATTTTTATGGAAATTTTTAAAAAAATATGTAGAAATGTACGATGCAAGTATATTTTCTATTTCAAAATTTGCCAAAAGCCTTCCTTATCCTCAATATCTTATTGCTCCATCAATAGATCCTTTAAGTGATAAAAACAGAGAGATTAGCAAAAGTGAGATTGAAAATGTTTTAGATACTTACAGAATTAAAAAAGACAAACCCATAATACTTCAAGTATCAAGATTTGATAAATTTAAAGATCCTTTAGGAGTAATTAAAGCATATCACTTGGTGAAAAAAGAAATAAATTGCAAGCTTATTTTAGCCGGCGGGACAGCAAGTGATGACCCTGAAGGAAAAGAAATATTTAAAGAAGTTAAAAATGAAGCAAAAGGTGATCCTGACATACATATTTTATTTTTAAAATCCAAAAGTGATATAGTTATAAATGCCCTGCAAAGATCAGCTGATGTTATCATTCAAAAATCAGTAAAAGAAGGTTTTGGTTTGGTTGTAACAGAATCAATGTGGAAAGAAAAAGCTGTAATTGGAGGAGAAGTAGGCGGAATCACTATTCAATTATACAATAATTTAAATGGATTTTTAGTAAATTCTATAGAAGGAGCAGCGTTTAGAGTACGATACTTACTCAATAGACCTGATGTATCAGAGGAGTTAGGAAAACAAGCAAAGAAATTCGTTGCTAAGAATTTTTTAATCACAAGGCACATAAGAGATTATCTCGCCCTGTTTTATATTTTAGAAAATCCAAATAAAAATATTATTTATATCTAAATTATAAAATTATTCTTTCTTTTCCATCTCTTTCTTATGACCAACTTTTAGAATATAAACCTCTTTTCTTTTTTCATATATCTTATATATTACTCTATAAACACCAGATCTTAAAAGTAATTCTCTCAAGAAAAAATTCTCTAATTGCCAAGCTCATAGTCTGGGCAAATACCAGAGAAGAAGCAATCTTAAGATCAGTTAGAGCACTGGATGAATTTAAAAAGTAATTTAAAAAATATGCCAAATCATGTAAAGTATAAAAAAGTAATCAAAATAAGTTTCAAACATAATAACAAACAGAAGAAGTAAGTAAAAGTTTAAGGCTAATATCTCAATAGTTACTGACAGCTCAGCAGATATCCCTGAGAAACTGGCAAAAAAAAATGATATTATATTATCAGTAAGAGATTTAAAAGCTACAAAAAAAATGCTTAAGGAGAATCAAGACCGGGCATTTAATATTGCCTGTAATGCAATGCTTCAATCTGCAAAAGCGTTTATGTATTCAAAGGGTTTTAGACCTTCCGGGATCGGTCAACATGCTTCCATTATAGAGTTTGCAGGAATTATTTTAGGAGATAAATACTCTGAAATAATAGAAATTATGGACACTATGAGAAGAAAAAGAAATGCTGCTATTTATGATATTGCCGGACTTATCTCATCAAATGAAGCTGCGGAAGCAATTAAGAATGCTGCATATCTTGTTAAAGAGATGTCCAAAATGTTAAATTAGTTTATGGCTCATACCTGATAATAGTTTAATAATTTCTTATGGTTATTAAAAAGCTTATTTAGTTATATATAAAACTGTATTGGCATTTATAAAAAAGATTAGAATTTTGCCGGATTTTTATTTATAATAATATTTTTTATCTTATTATGCGAGAAAGGCTGCATGAATATAAAAGAAAAATTTAAAGTATCGCTTGCTAAAAAAATGATTGCCAGACAGAAAAAAAATAAACCATTTGATGAAAGCTATGCTGAATTATACCAATTACCTCAAAATGCAGATAAAAATTACAATAATAGCTATTATTTTTCCTGCCATGATGCCGGAGGAAATAGTATTATTTTCAGACTGGGCAAAAGAGGTGATAATACAAATGAAATATGGTTTGCCTTCAAAGACGGATCTGGGGACATTTTTGTAAATAATAAACAGATTTTTTCAAATGATGATAATCCTGCAGAAGTGAAATGTTTGGAGATAGGTAAAAAATGGAAGTTCTCTTTTAAAGGAAAATTGGTTAAAGCATCTTTAAATACAAATCTTTCGGCAATACCTGCAGTTAAAGAAATTGATGCAGCTTTTACGGGTATATTTACTGCCAGTACCCCAATATTTGAGTTTTCACATCATATGGATTCCGATTCTATAGCAATTGCATTAGCCAGGGAAAAATGGTCCAGGGATTTTATGGCAAGCCTGAAGGAGAATCACCAGGTACATTATGAACAACAGGGTTTTGTTTCCGGTGATCTATTGCTCGACAAGAGATCTCAAAAAGTCGAATACGCAGCTATGAGGGACCATTCTTACGGCAAAAGAGATTGGGGATATATGGACAGACATATATGGATGATGGCCCTGATGGAAAACGGGGATGCACTAAATGTAAATATGGTTCGATATCCTGATATAAATGAGCTGCAGACAGGATATTTCATTACCGGAGGAAAGACTTTATGCGTACACAGTGCAACCTCAATGGATGAATTAGAGTATAAAAACGGCATTCCGCAAAAATTTCAATTTATGGTCAAATTAACTGATGGAAGATCTTTTAAAGTTTTATGTGAAAAGGAATTAGAGTATATATTTCAATTTAATAAGGATGTATATACAATTTTTGAAGGCATTGGCAGGTTTAATATTAATGGATCAGAAGGCAGGGGCATACTGGAATTTGGTTTTAATAGAGATGCCTCTCGGTGGACCAGAAGAGTAAAAGGGGTAAAGTGATATGGAAATTTATGATCTGGCTAATATTCCTGAATCCAAATATTTCTCAGTGGGTGGTAAAGCCAGGGGCCTTAATGCTTTAAGCATGGCAGGGCTGGAAATACCCGGGGGTTTTGTAATTACTGATATAGAAAATGATGCTGATCTGGAGATGATAGCTGACTTTTATATAGAAAGCGGGCTTGATTTAGTTGCAGTACGTTCTTCGGCTACAGGAGAAGACGGCACAGATTTTTCTAATGCCGGACAATTTTCTTCGTTTTTAAATATAGCAGGCAGGGAGCAATTAAAAACTGCAGTTAAAAAATGTGTGGATTCATTAAATAGTAAAACAGCAGTTAGCTATGCTGCTAATTTCAAACAGGCTGGCAGCTCTAAGATGTCTGTTATAATCCAGCGAATGATTGATGCCGAAAAATCCGGTATCTGCTTCACTAAAGATCCTCTTATGGAAAACAGGCATATGTTGATTGAAGCTGTGCCG
Source organism: uncultured bacterium (assembly GCA_965370465.1). Classification (GTDB taxonomy): domain Bacteria; phylum Actinomycetota; class Humimicrobiia; order Humimicrobiales; family Humimicrobiaceae; genus M55B120. The sequence continues at coordinate 3,753 of CBDUUS010000077.1, forward strand.
GGGCCAGGTGAAAAGCTGGTATCCGGCAATGCTGCCGGCAGCCAGTATCTGATACCGATTGATAAGCACTTTTCTGAAGATGTATTAAATGATAAATATGCAGACGGCTCAAAAGATGATGTTCTTAATACAATTGACCTGGCAAATATCTTCAAGCAGGCTAAGGCAGTTAGCTGTTATCTGGATATGCCGCTTGATACTGAGTGGATTATTGGTAAAAACGGGCAGCTATGCTGGCTGCAGGCCCGCCCTATTACAACTTTGAATGAACCAGGCATTAATGAATTGGATGTCAGCACAGATATGAAAAATCATATTATAACCAATTGCAATATCAGCGAGATGCTGCCAGGTGCGGTTACGCCCCTGAGCCTGTCTACCAGTGTGTATGCTATAGACCATGGTATGAGAAAAATGTTTGTCTATGTAGGTGCATTCAAAAATATGGAAGACATCCCTCCTGAAAGCTTTGCTTTAAGCGTCTGTAATCATCTTTTTTTAAATCTAACTACAATATATAAAATGGCTGACTGTGTCCTGGGAGCCAGCAGAGAAGCAGTGGAACTAAGCATCTGTGGAAGAGTGCTTAAAAATATGCAAAAGCCAGATAGAAAAAATACAAATATTTTAGTAAAAATAAATAATAGCAGAAAATATTTTATGCTTCTTCTTTCTAGAAAAAAAGCGTGTGGCGAAATTAAAGAACTGGCAGAAAAATTTATCATTCCTGATTGCAATGATCCGGTGAAATTTTATGAAGAAATAAATAATGGCTTAACTATACTAAACCATTCATTTTGGCTGCATTATATTACTTCAGGACATTCTGGTGCTGTGGTCAGTGCATTATTTACGATACTTAATGCAGATACATCTGATGATGAAGAAACGCGTTCCATCATTTCAACTGTATTGGAAGATATAGATGGAATAGAAAGTGTTGATATACTTATCTCTTTACACCGTATTGCAAATGCACTCCTTAAAGAAGATCCTTCTATAAAAGAATTATCTAATAAAGAGCTTCTGCATTATATAAGAACATGCAAAGGGGAAATAAAAAACAAATATGATTCTTTTATTTGCAGACATGGGCACAGGACGATCTGCGAAGCAGAGGTACGTAATAAGGGCTGGAACCGGGATGAAATAAGCCTTATGGATCATCTAAGGCCGGTTCTGGTTTCAGAAAAGGAAGGAGCTCAAAAGAGCAGTTCTGTAAATAGTAAAATACCAGAATTTATGAGTCAATACAGAGGTTTTAAAAAGTGTATATTAAATTATATGGTCAAGCAGGCCCGGGATAGCGTAAAAAACAGAGAGCTTTCAAAATCCATGTGCATTAAGGTATTAGATCAATTCAAAATTGCATATACCCGCCTGGCAAAGCAATTGGTACAGAAGGATATTCTTCCTGATGAGGACCTGATTTACTTTTTGCAGCATAAGGAGATAGGACAGCTGCTAAACGAAGATAAACACACACTGGTTAAAAAAGCTATCATAAGAAGAAGGCTTTTTTCTGAACAACAAATGCTTAAATTTCAGGATATTTATATTGGAAAACCTGTACCATTAAAAAATCATACACAGACTTTAGAGAGCAAAGCTATCTTAAATGGCTCTCCCGGCAGTAGAGGCCTGGCTGAGGGTATAGCCAGAGTGGTAAAATCTATCGGAGATGCGAACAAGCTGGAAAGAGGAGAGATCATGATTGCAGCTTTTACGGATATCGGATGGTCGCCTTACTACTGCCTTATTGGCGCTCTGGTCACTGAGATTGGTTCCGTATTATCACATGGTGTAGTGGTGGCCAGAGAATATGCATTACCAATGGTAACCAATGTAGCCGGCGCTATTCAATTAATAAATACGGGAGATAGAGTAATAGTGGATGGTACAAAAGGCACGGTTACGATTCTTAGTAGAGCCAATAAAAATTAATATCCGGATATAAAGAAGATATAGAATTATTATGAAATTAAATTTTTAATTTGTTTTAGTGTTTTTAAAATATAATTCGAAACTGAAATATCTGGTATCGTTAAGAGCTGATCTTTTTTACTTTAATATCTGAAAGCAGGCTATTTACCATTTCTATTTCAAGCTTCCCCGGGATCTCGCTTAAAATATTTGCATTTCCACAGGCAACAGCAAATCTCAACATTTTCTCGGTACTAAAATTATTTTTTAGCGAGTATATAAGACCTGCATTTACTGAATCTCCGGCTCCGGTCATATAAAGTCCTGTCATATCAGGCGGGGTGATGCAAGCAATATTAAGGACTTGTCGGGGAGAAGCTTATCCCAAATGTCTTTATAG
>CBDUUS010000078.1:0-5974 GCA_965370465.1 uncultured bacterium
TTATTAAGTTTTCTCATTCACATTCCTCTGCTATTTACTTTTGTAATTTATTTTTTAAATTATAAATTCTAATTCCTGATTTATACTTTCAGAAAGAAAAGAGTAAAACATATTAGACTATTGTTTGTGCCTCAAAAAGGTTTTTTAATTGAACCTCCGGTGTTATTTTTAGAACAAGCTTGCCTTATTTAAGTAATATAACTATCTTAATCTGAGCTCATATGCTGGATACATAGATAATCACAAATATTCCCTGCTTATTTTTTAAAGGCCATTAAATATTTTTTTTGAGATAAACCTAAATTTTCTTTTTTCTCTCTAATACATATTCCTCTATCTCGCTCATAGAATCGCAAAACTGTTCTCTAGTGAATTTAAATGATGTATGATCTATAAGATCTTCTTTTTTTATACCATCTTCTGTGTAACCCTCTTTAAAATATGGGATCTTTTCAAGCTTACTCATAATATCATCCGGAACCGGTTCATCTATCTGGGAATAAATATCCTTTTTACCACATATATCCATGAAGTCATCGATTATTTCAGGATTTAAGGTATAGACAAGATTTCCTCCTGCAACTTTTTCTATATGATAAACATTTCCTTCTCCGGGCCCGGGTCTCGCGGAACATAGGAGGAGCTTGCTTTTATATCCATTACTTTTATCATTTAGAAGCTTATGAGCTTTCTTAGCTATGGCGATTCCGGTCCATCTTTTTAACCCTTCTGTAAGCTCTATCCCTTCAGATTTTGCACTTTCTGTAAACTCGGGTCTTTCTTCAAATCTCCCGATCATAATTGTTATAACTGATCTCCATTTACTGTAATCTACTCCGTTTTCCTGTCCGATTTCATATCCCCTCTTTACTGCTTTGGCCACTTCCATCGCTCCGGGGACATTAAATACAAGTGTAGCATTGGTAGAAATTCCAAGTGACGTTAGGAGTTGTATTACATATATCCCCTCTTTGGAGCCCGGGCATTTTATCATAATATTCTCTGACAGGCTTTTTAGGACAAGTCCCTGCGTGAGCATTTTTTGAATATCTGTTACTTCTCTTGGGTCTACCTGAGCCGATACAAAACCTTTAGTATATTTTGACTTTTCAAAAAGCGGCATATAGAGTTCTGCACCTTTTTTTGTAATTGCCTTGTAGACCTCCCATGCAAGCTCAGGATCACTTTTAGCAGGATCGTCGGCTATTATGCCATCTATTATTGGATCTACCTCATCTGGTATGAGATCGAGTACCGCTCTTGTAAGTTTGGGATTTGTAGTCACTCCCGAGAACAGTGTATTTGAAAGATCATCATAATCAAATAATACTTTTAATTGCTTTTCAGTTAGCTCCTTATCCTGTGCTTTTTCTGTCATATCCTTTTTCCAGGCTGCAAATATCAGTGGTGAAGAGTCCCACCATAGTTCCATGGAATCGCTTGTTTCATCCAGCCTTTGCATTGCTGATTTATCGAAATCTATCATTTTTATAACTCCTGATTCTTTAATTAAAATTACATTTATTTTATATTTTTTCGAGAAAAATACTCTAATAATAAAAAGTTACTATCAGGGTTTCAATCAGGCCCTATCCAGTGCCTTTAATATTTTTTCTTTGATCCTGTCCGAATTTGGAATCATTTCTTGCTCTAATATATGGCAATATGGAACAGGACAATTTTTACTTGCAACTCTTGCTATGGGAGCATCTAAATAATCAAATCCAAATTCTGCAACCTGAGAAGCCACTTCGCCCATAAAGCCCCCAAAACTGCAGGCTTCTTCAACACAAACAAGCTTCCCGGTTTTTTTGACAGATTCTATTACTATATCAATATCTAAAGGCTTAATTGTTCTCAAATCTATAACTTCACAATCTATTTGCATTTTATCTTTTAATTCATTTGCGACCTCTAAAGATTTTTGTACCATATAAGATGTAGCTACTATAGTTAAGTCCTTACCCTGTTTTTTCACTTCGCCTTTGCCCAGAGGAATAGTATAAATTTCTTCGGGAACATGCTGTGCATATTTTTTATTGCTATATAAAACTTTATGTTCAAGAAATATTACAGGATTATTATCATACACAGATTCTATAAACAAGCCTTTTGCATCATATGGACAGGATGGCATTACTACTTTTAACCCTGGTATATGTGCAAACAGGGCCTCCAGGCTCTGTGAATGCTGCGCGGCAAAACCCATACCTCCCCCATGTGCTGCTCTAATAACCATCGGTACTTTTGCCTTACCTCCGAACTGGTATCTAATTTTTGCTGCTTGATTTACAATTTGATCCCATGCAACCGTTGAAAAATCTGAAAACATTAATTCTGCAATGGGTCTCATTCCAGTAATAGCGCTGCCTACAGCAGCACCAATTAATGCTGCCTCTGAAATAGGTGTATCCCTTATTCGATCTTTACCAAATTCTTCGAATAATCCTTTAGTCAGTCCGAAGGATCCACCATATAACCCTATATCTTCACCAAGCATAAATACATCTTCGCTTTCCTGCATAACTTGCCTGATAGCTTCTCTGATTGCTTCCAGGTATGTTAATTCTCTCATCAACTTCTCCCTTCCATTTAAGTATTAAGATTATTTTAATTAATATTATTTAGTCAGCGTATACATCCTTTTCTACTTCGGAAATATCTGGATATTCACTCTTCTCAGCAAAAGCAGCAGCATCTTTAATATCTTTTATAGCTGTATTTTCAATTTCCTTATCTTCTTCTTCGGTAATCAATTTATTTTTAATGAGATATTCTTTATATTTCTTTATTGGATCCAGTTTCTTCCATCTTTCAACTTCTTCTTTAGTTCTGTATACTTGAGAATCATGTTTAGAGTGCCCCCGCCATCTATAAGTCAGTGATTCTATTAAAACCGTACCCAGGTTCTCTCTGCAATGTTTGGCAAAGTGCGATACAGTATTATAAACTTCAATAATATTGTTCCCGTCAATTGTAATTCCATCAATACCGTATGACTCTGCCCTTTTAGATACCCTGTCAATATTCATCGATCTTTTTATTGAAGTCGACATACCGTACTGATTATTTTCACAAATATAAATAACCGGGAGTTTCCAGATTGATGCAAGGTTTAAAGATTCATGGAACATACCCTCATTGCTTGCTCCATCACCAAAAAAACCTATAACAACCCTATTATTCTTTTTTAATGCGCATGTTAAAGCTGCGCCAGCAGCAATTCCTAAACCACCGCCAACAATTCCATTTGCTCCCAGATTATTAGAATCTAAATCTGCTATATGCATAGAGCCGCCCTTGCCTTTGCAATAGCCATTACCTTTGCCTAATAATTCGGCCATCATTATATTCAGATCAGCGCCTTTTGCAATACAATGGCCGTGGCCCCTATGAGTTGAAACTATATAATCAGTTTTATCAATAGCAGATATTGCACCCACTGCTGATGCTTCCTCGCCGGTATATAAATGGCAGGTGCCGTATATCATACCCCTTAAAACAAATTTATCTACCTCCACTTCAAAATATCTGATCTCATACATTTTCCTCAGCATTTCAATCTTTTTGCTTTTGGACAATTCTTCAAATTTGTCGGCAATTCTAAAATTGTTCTCCTTCATATTTACTCCTCTCAAAAGTTAATTATATTAATGTTATCACAATAACACACTAAGTAAAGCTAAATTTTTGCTTTCAAAAAATATTTACTAAAAACATCCTGCTATCAGGATCATATTTATCTTTCACAGATTTTAAGGAGTTTCTTAAACTACCTGACTGTACTTGAACCCTGTTTTGTTCTTCAAAATTTACTGCCTTCAAAATTTTTTCTCTTTTAATCGTATCGTCCACTTTTTACTTCTTATTATTGTTTTTACAATATCCTAAGATATAACTGTCTGAAGTTGTGCAAGTTTATTAAAAATATCCTTTAAGGGGCCATTGAGTATATCTTCTCTTGCATTATATATTTTCATATATAACTCATTGTTCTTTTTTATTGGCTTGTAAACCTTTTTTGTTTTAACCCATTCATTTACAGTCGTACTCAGCCCTTTTACATCGCCAACACCATATGCTGCCAGTGCTGCATTTGCCAGAACAGCACCTTCAGTTCTGTCTACAGTCGTATAATTCGTATTCAATACATCTGCTTTAATCTGGTTCCATAGATCACTTTTGCTTCCGCCGCCGGTGCCGACCGTATCTTTTATTTCTATCCCGATACTTCTACAGAGAGTAACCCAGGATAAATATTCAAAAGCGATTGATTCCATTATTGACCTATACAGGTTGCTAAGTTTATTTGATCCAAATAATCCCAGCCAGGCAGCACTGGTATTCTGCCATGCAGGTGTTGCCCTGCCCTGCAGAAATGGGAAAAATAATACCCCATTTGAGCCCATGTCAATATCTTTAGCAAGTTTATTCATAGCATCATATGATCCGTCATTTCCCTTTTCCCTTAAAATTTCATCTCTGAACCACCTTAAACTTAATCCGCCTGCTGGAATAAATCCCCAATACATATACTGATTTTCCAATGTACTAAAAGCCAGGATCAAAGTCTTTGTATCTGTGATTTTTTGAGAATAAAAATCAGATAAAATAGTAAATATTGAAGCAGTTCCAGCAACATCCGAACACATTCCGCTTTCGGTAACACAGGATCCCAGATTGGACTGCATTATATCGCCGCTGCCTGCGATTAAAGGAATGCCTGCCTTTAGATCCAATTTTTTAGCTTCGGTATTACTCAATTCGCCAACTACCTGCCAGGGTTTTACAACTTCAGGTAAAATTTCATAAGGCAGACCTAACAAATCAATCTGCTTCTCGGACCAATTTCTTTTTTTTGCATCAAAACCTATAACACAACCAGATAGATGTCCCCAGTCAATAAAAGCCTCTCTTGCCTTTAATCCCCCTAATTTGCCCAATACATATTGGGAAGCACTGACTACTTTTTTAATTTTTTTAAATTTTTCTTTTTCATTATTTTTTATCCAATTTAACACAACTGGCGGCATATAGGCTGAGACTTCAGAATTTCCAGCTTCTTTTGCCCAGATTGGATCTAAATTATTAATAATATATTCTGCTTCTTTCTTTGCTCTGCTATCTAAAAATGGTATATAGGAAGCTACGGGCTGCCAATTATCGTCAATAGGAACAAGGCCGCAGATTATACCGCTATCTGATATCCCTTTTATGTCACCGGGATTTATCCCACTTTTTTCTACACATTCTCTAATACCTTCTGTTGCAACATTATAAAACTGTTCCGGCTCCATTTCGGCCCAGCCAGGTCTGGGATATTTAATTTCATGTTCTCTATATGCTTCAGCTATTAAATCACCGTCAAGCGAATATATGGCAGCTTTAGTACCCATGGTCCCACAATCATATCCTATATAATATTTCATCTTCTACAATCCTTTCCTAAAAAACCTTATAAAACTAGAACAAACAACACTTGTACCGTAAAGTTTCTTCAATATTGTAATTTATTGTCTTCTAACTATCTTTTCTTTCTTATAAAGCCTATTACTCATATGCTATTAATTTATGCAAATAGTTTATAAACTCGCTTCTAAATAGAATTTAAAGGCATTCGCATTCCACAAATCTTCTTCGTACTCTAATGGAATTTCATTCTTCATATATAGCACGCCTTCAATATAGATCGCAGGATCTGATTTTTTACAGCCCAGAAGCTTCCCTTCTTCTTCATTTAAGAAAACTAATTCTAAAAATTGTTTAGTTTTTGTAATTTTAATATTGTAATCTTCATAAATCTTATATAAAGAGCCTGTAAGATCTCTATTTGCTATACCAGGACAAATTTTTAGATTTATAACCCTGGAATCAACTAATAGTGGTATGCCGTCTCCATATTTGACCCGCCTTATCTTTAATACTTCATCTCCTGGTTTAAGATTTAATTTTTTGTGATATTTTGTATAATTGC
>CBDUUS010000079.1:0-5958 GCA_965370465.1 uncultured bacterium
ACCTTTTTTGTGCAGTTCATTTTATTTAAGGCATTTGTAGAGGTGCAGTCTTTTCCGCTTATAATCTTATCATTTGTTTTTTCAATATCCTTTACATATTTAATTATTGTCTTTATGGAGCTATTTGAAGCAATCCTTTTTATTATAGCCATATGTAAATACCCTTATATTGTTTTTAGAATCTTTTCAAATACAGCATTTAGATTGTAATTTATCTGGGCCAGATCATCTCCAAGCTCTTTTATCTTGCCCTGGTTTACTTTCCTTGTCAGCTGATTTAAATTATTACCGATCCGGTTCAGTTCCTCCAGAAACTCCTTTATTCCATATACGGTTACTATCTCTTTTTTAAGGATGCATTTTCTTACATACTCGCTCAAACACATATCAGCCTTTTTAGTAAGATTATAGACCTTCAGGTATTCATCTGCCCTTAACCGGATATTTATCTGTTTGTCCCTTTTTCTTTCCATATTATGCCCTGATTTTTTTAAAAGAGGGTTTGGGAGCTTGCTCCCAGGTATAAAAGGTCGATGTGTGGCCCATTGCGAAAGCAAGTGGCTATACAAAGACGCAGCTCGCCCCCTATCAATCCTTTCACATTCCAATCACTATTTTCCTAAAAGAGGTGCTTTTTGTATGTGCACCTACCGGTGTTGATACAAATAGCGCCGATATCTTTATAGGGATCAGTTTGTAACCTATTTGCCTGCAAATTGGTTTCTGACTGATTGTCTCAAAATAAAATTTACCATAATTATTAAGCCAGTATTTTCTAGAAGTGGTTCAAATTGAACCACTTTTTTTTACCTCCCAGAGGCCCATAAAATATAGCTTTTGGCCCATTTTTTTGCCTTTAAAATTTGCCACCTGCTTCAATAGCCTATTCCCTCTACCAACCCCTTACACTGCTATTACTACTTTTTTAAGAGATGCTTTTTGTATGTTCACCTACCGGTGTTGATACAAATAGCGCCGATATCTTTATAGGAGTCAGTTTGTAACCTATTTGCCTGCAAATTGGTTTCTAACTGATTGTCTTATGATGAAGTAAATCTGCTCACTTCTTTATCCTCAAATTCTTCCCCATCGTTTGAAGTATCGCTATCATCACCCGCTTTATTTTTCTTAATATCGCCGCATACTACAAAGGAAAGATCTACACCGAGATTAAATACAGTAATCCTTGTATTTTTTCTTCTTGTGCCTTCATTGTCCTCCCAGTTTTGATTTTCTATCTTTCCAGATAAAATCACCCTGGTCCCTTTTTTAATGCTTTTAGAAATATTTACCGCCAGCTCTTTCCATGCCACACAATCAAAATAATCAGCTATCCATTTTCCGCTTTTCTTATCCTTATACTTTGTCACTGCAATAGAAAAATTTGCTACATCAGTCCCCCCGGATGTAGCGGTAAGATTTACCTCTCCTGTAACATTACCGATTAGTATAATATGATTCATCTTCTTTCCTCCTTTTGCCTTATTATTAAAACTAATATTTCTAAAGTGGTTCAAATTGAATCACTTTTTTTTACCTCCCAAATGCCCTTAGAATATAGCTTCCAGCCTCTTTTTTAACTTCTTAAGTTCGGTTAAATTCTTATCCGATACTTTTAAATCTTTTTTTACGACCAGTCCAAGAAGCATCTTGACTGCAATGGTAATAGCAGCATTATTTTCAATAAAGGACTGGTTTACCTTTACATCTTCGACTGGTTTTAAACTGCTATTTAATAGCTTTTTCTCTGCCTTTATTAATTTCTTTTGCTGAAGTTTATTTTCATTTTCTAAAATACTTACTTCCGCTTCCAATTTGTCTTTTGTTTTCTCCCACTCTTCTTTTAATTTCCTGGCCCTTTTAATGTCTACAAATTCACCGTTTTTTATAAGGGAGAGCATTGCTTTTTGAGTTGGCGTGTCCATACCTGAAAATTGACCCACGGCAGACGCGCTAATTTTATTTCGCCCGAGAGCTTCTTTTAGACCGGGGATCAGCTTATTTATCTTATTTAACCGCTCTACCTTTATACCTGATATTCCCAGATCAGAGGCGATATTATCCCTGATCCTTCCCTTTATCTTTATTCCCTTATCCTTTTTATTCTTATACAGGACCTCAAGCCTTTTAATTGCTTTTGCTTTTTCAATATCAGACAGCTGGCGGGTCCTGGCATTTGTATTTATCAGTTTGATCTCTGCATCAATATCATTATCCCTTAAATCTTCTTCAACTTTACAGGGCGCATTTGTCCTGCCCAGTATCTTTAGAGCTTTAAATCTTCTCTCTCCAGAGATTATCTCAAATCTATCACCGCTAATGGGCCTTACCAGAAGATTATGGCTGAGTCCGTTTTCCCTAATATCTTCCGCCAGATCCTCTATATCATCTACTTTAAAAAAATTTCTAACAGAAGGAATGATCTTTTCTATTTCAATATCTCTTACGACAAAGTCAGCACTTCCAATATCCTCCATTGCTTTTAAGTTATCATCAATTGAAAGCCCTACTTTATTAATGCTTTCAGCTATCTCGCTGCCAGCACTTTTTTTTAAGTTAAATCTTGACGGCATCTATTTGTCCTTTCTCTATTTCTTTTGCAAGCTCTTTGTACTCTATGGTGCCCCTACAGTTTTTATCAAAATAAGATACGGGTTTTCTTGCACTCTGGGCCTCAGATATCTTCACATTTTGGTGTATTACGGTATCAAAGAAATTATCACTAAATATATCTTCTATGGACTTCTTTATGATCTTTGAAAAATTGGTCCTGCTGTCTACCCTTGTCAGAAGCACCTTTGCATTTTTTATCGATGGATTTATCTTTGCTTTTATCTCACCTATCTTTTTTGTAAGAAGACTGATCCCAACAAGAGAAAACAGCCCCGCATCAATTGGAATAATGACTTCCTTTGTTGCAGCAAGCCCGTTTATGGTCAGTAGCCCCAGCGAGGGTGGAAAGTCTATAAGCATATAATCATAAGAGATCTCACTTTCTCTTATCAAATCTTTTAAGATTGCCTCCCGGCATGTGACACTGGCTATCTCAAGCTCTGCATTGGCCAGCTTTATATTTGACGGCACTATATCTACATTTTTAAACTCTGTTTTTATAATGGCCTCCTCTAAAGATGAAGTGCCTGTAAGACATTCATAGATAGTACTGTCGATGTTTTCTCCGTCTACGCCAAGACCCACTGTAGTATTTGCCTGTGGGTCTATATCTACTATCAAAACGGAGCGGCCCATCTGGCCCAGTATTGCCCCGGTATTTATGGTACTGGTAGACTTTGCCACTCCGCCCTTTTGATTTGTAAATGATATTATTCTCATAGCTTACCTCCCTGTTTATTTATTAATTATTTATGGCCTCTACGGCAAATAGTTTATAGGGTCTACCCTTTTTCCATTTATCCTTATCTCATAATGAAGATGCGGCCCCGTACTTACCCCTGTTGAGCCCACAAGGCCTATGACCTCTCCCCTGCTAATAATCTGACCCCTTCTGACAAGGATCTTTTTGAGGTGGCCATAAAGGGTAGTAATGCCAGAGCCGTGATGGATCATGATAGTATTGCCATATCCGCCCTGCCAGCCGGCAAGTATTACTGTGCCGCTGCCCGGAGCGTAAATATTTGAACCACTTATAGCTGCTATATCAATACCCTTATGGATATGTCCCCCTGACCGCAGCTCGCCAAAATAACCTGTCACATATCCATTTACCGGCCAGATTGAAGGGACGTAATCACCTTGCTCACCTTCTTCAATAATGACCGCATAAGGGGCGCTGCCGCTTTCGTAAAACTGTGGATACATCTTTGCCAGCATTTTACTAAGACCGTTAAACCAGAGCTTCTCGCCCCTGGTAAAACTGCTTACAATCTCCTCAGCAGATAAGATATAGCAATCAATGACAAAGGCGTCAGTTTTATCCAGATCACTTAGATACTCCACTACTTCTGGAATCGTTAAATCACCTGTGTTTTTACTATATGAAAAATGTTTGCTTTCAAGCATCTGGCTTATCAGGTCAAATCCCTGGCTGCTGCCAGATTCAATTAGCATAAATTCTTTTTCCACCGCCATCTCTATTTCTACCTCATCAACCACTTCAGTAAACTGCCTTACTATATTTTCCTCGATTGTAACTTCTTCTCTTTTCTTTGTTACTTCTTCTACTTCATAAGCGCACCAGTCTATTACAAGAAAATCAAAAACAGATTCATTTGGGAGGGCTTTTTCCATATCATTAAAATAGCGGATAGTATCATAGGAAATAAGTACGGATAAGTTTATTTCATTTTCCCGGGACGTCTCTGCGTAGCTATCAAAAATATTTTGATCAATACGCGGTAGCAAAATACTGGTTACAATAACATAGATAAAATACGGAAAAAGAAGTGCTGCTAAAAAGGATGGGAGCAATACACGCCAGTTATCTTTTATAAAGCTGGTAGCTTTTAGCACTATGCTTATAATTGTAATGGGTTCAGCCATAAATAGTCTTACATAATTTTTTTTAGGTTTTAAAAACTTCCCTGTACTGACCGGGATCTACAATGGCCAGCTCATCCTTTGATGCTATGACCTGCACCACTACTCTCTGGGAACCGGCAATAAGTATCCCCTTTCCTCTGGCTCCTTTTTTTAAGCTTGCGCTTCCCCTTAAAATTTTCAGTTCCGGTTCGCTGAAATTATAGAGTTTTTTTACTACCGGAATATCGGTCTCGCCCAGTCTAAAAAAGAGCTTAAAATATGAATTATCTAAAATAGCCTGCCCGTATCTTTCTATGGAAAGAAAATCGGGAAGATTTTGTGTTGCAGTGACAAAACTTATGCCGTATTTTCTGCCTCTTTTAATACAGGTCGATAAAAATTTAAGCGTCTGGGGATTGTCCGGATCAGCGAACTGATGTGCCTCATCCACATAGAGCCTTTTTGTCTTGCTGCTGTCATATTTACAAAACTGCCAGGTATCTTTTAGCAGTATGTCATAGGTCGGTTTTTTTACCGCTTCCGGAAGAGCTGATATATCAAGTACCGTATGAAAACTATAGTCCCAGTTAGTCTGCCCGTTAAACATAGCTGAGTAGGCGCCTTCAATATATGGATTAAGGCATGCAAGCATATTTTGGCGTCCTTCCTGTGATTTACCCGACATTTTACTGCTACCTATTTTTTCAGACATGATCTTAGAAAGACTGTCCAGGGTAGGATATTTTCCCGGGAGTTTTGTACTTTCAAATGTAATGCCATGTGTTTTGTAGACGTCCCTTATATCTTCTTCCAGAAGAGCTTCCCCGTAAGGGCTCATATCCGGTATTATCCATTTAAAAAAAATGACACTGTCCATTATCTTGGTTGCAAGATATGCTCCTATGTCAATACTGGCCATTTCATCATCTCTATCGATTATTGCATTTCTTATATGAAATGGATTTAGAACTATCCCGCCTGCAGGAGAGAATTTATACCTTTTGGCCCATGGAAAGAAAAACTCCCCTTCCAGGTCAAACATGATTATATAGTCCCGGTAAGGAACATGTCTTATTGCATCGACTTTTATCCTGAATGATTTTCCCGACCCGGAATCGGCAATGATGCATTCATGGGGATTATTATATATTTTGTTATAAGTATCTAAGATTATAAGGCCATTTGATATTACATTCTCTCCAATTAAAATACCCTCTGGCTCCATAAGTTCGCTGCTGTCATAGACTATAAGGGAGGCGATATCAGATGTGGTAAGGTTCCACACATAATCTTTTGTGATCTTATTATCTGCCAGTATCGGAAGGGTCACTATATATGGCAAAAACTTTTTATATTTTATCTCGCAGGACTGGCAATAGGTACTCGATATTTTTGAGCGTAATAGATTTGCAAGAGTATTAAGTTCTTCTTTGGTTGTAGCTGAGATCCCTATAGTTATATTTGTATCATAGAGATTTA
>CBDUUS010000080.1:0-5885 GCA_965370465.1 uncultured bacterium
CAGTACGACTAAATGTGTCAACATTTTTTGCAATGTCCCTACTGCAAAAAGTTGCAGCATTGAATTTTTATTTAAAAGAAGTTCCTTTTAGTAATCCGGCTGAATCCTTTAAAAAAATGATCCATAAGCGTATGCCCTTTTTCGATCATTATACCAGTAGAGGCTGCTGTCCTCTCATTAAATCCATTGCCCTGTTCCACTCCGGAGCTTTTAGCCTTCCTGCTGTCAAATATCAGGAATGGAACCGGCCGGGAAGTATGGGTCCTCAGGCTGATAGGAGTAGGATGATCCGGAAGGATCATCAACCGGTAGTCTTCACCGCTTTTATCCATAGCTGCCTTTATATATCCTGCGATCTTTTCATCTATCATCTCAATGGCTCTTATCTTATCTTCCATGTTTCCCTGATGGCTGCACTCATCCGGCGCTTCTATATGGACATATACAAAATCTTTTCCCGAAAGCACTTCATTCACTGCGGCTTTTGCCTTTCCATTAAGATTTGTATTTATTGTCCCGGTCATCCCATCTACTTTTACCGTTTCCAGCCCGGCACATATGCCTATCCCGCGGATAAGGTCCACAGCAGATATTACTGAACCCCTGAGGCCGTATTTTTCATAGAAATCATCCAGATATGGCTTTTTCCCCTGCCCCCAGAGCCAAATGGAATTAGCAGGCCCGTGGCCCCTGTCTATTCTTGACCGGTTCAGCGGATGGGACGGGAGCATCCGGCCGCTTTCTTCCATAAGCTCCATTATTATTGTGTCTCCATCACCTGCTGGAAGATAAGGGGCTATCTTTTTTTCAAGTATATCATGGGGCGGAGTCAGCCTGGTATTTCCAGGGCCCCCTCTCCACACCATAATATTGCGGTAGCTCACTCCGGAATAAAACCTGATATTACCGGTCTCCAGGTCAGCCTTTAAATAATCTATAAGTATAGCAGAATCATCTGAGGATATTTCTCCTGCGCTGTGATCTATCATCATCCTCTCCCGGTAGCCGGCTTCGTTTGAAAGAGTGACAAGATTACAGCGGAATACCATATCATCATCTTCAAGCTCTATCCCCAGGCTTACAGCTTCCAGAGGAGAACGGCCGGTATGGTATTTGCGCGGATCGTATCCCATCACAGAGAGATTAGCAGTATCGCTTCCCGGAGGGAACCCTGCAGGAATCGTCCTTACCAGGCCCATTTCACCTGAAGCTGATAGACTGTCCATCACGGGAGTATGGGCAAACTCCATCGGAGTCTTCCCTCCCAGCTTTTTAATCCCGCAGTCTGCCATCCCATCCGGGATTATAGTTATATATTTCATAGATCACCGCCCTGCATTTTGTTTTAATACCGATCTGCATCAATTCTTTTAAAGTACAGTACTTCACCGGGACATTATTTATTAAAATCACCAATTCTAATACTATCATAAAAGAAGTACTGCTATATGCCCAGTATTCCGGCTATAATATCTTTCATATCTTCAGTGGCACAGAAGGTGTCATGAAGCACTTCTTTCTCCGGGATACCGGTTATCGCTCCGGGTATCTCAAGACCAGATATGTCTGAAAGTACCTCAAGGAGGCTGAATTCATCCATATTTCTGTACTTTTCATCTATGGCTCCCGCAACACTTCCAGGGAATTTAAAAGGGCTCGCTGTGGACGCTATGACAGTCCGCGTATTATCTGCCGTATCTTTAATGTATTTTTTATATACCGAATATCCGACCGCAGTATGGGTATCTATCAGATAATCATTATTTTTAAAAAGGTCCCTTATGGCAGCAAAGGTCTCTTCCTCTGTAGCAAATCCTCCATAGAAGTCAGAGAGCCCCTTCTTCATGCTCTCATTTATTTTAAATTCACCCTCTTCTGACAGCTTTGATATCAGCTGCCTTACTGTCCCCGGGTCCTGATCCGCAAGGTCATAAAGAAGCCTTTCGAGATTACTGGATACAAGTATGTCCATTGCCGGAGAGCTTGTGACCATAAATTTTCTTTTTCTGTCATATACCCCGGTATTTATGAAATCATAAAGTACATTATTTATATTTGAAGCGCAGATAAGCCTGTTGACAGGAAGACCCATCCTTCTGCTGTAATATGCGGCCAGTATATTTCCGAAATTTCCTGTAGGCACTACTATATTTATCTTTTCTTCGCTTTCTATCTTTGAACTTCTTAGCAGGTGAAGATATGCATGGACATAATATACTATCTGCGGTATGAGCCTCCCTATATTTATGGAATTTGCCGAGGAGAACATATAGCCATTTTCAGCAAGAATTTCTGCAAATCCCCTGTCCCCAAATATGGCTTTAACACCTCTCTGAGCATCATCAAAATTTCCTTCTATAGCTATTACATGCGTATTATTTCCCTCCTGTGTGGTCATCTGCTTTTCCTGTATCCTGCTTACCCCGTCCCTGGGATAAAATACTATTATCCTTGTACCTTCCACATCTGAAAAACCCTCAAGAGCAGCTTTCCCGGTATCTCCGGAGGTAGCAGTAAGTATGATTATCTCATTTTTATTTTCCATCCTTTTAGCCGAAGCCTTTAAAAGGTGGGGAAGCATCGTAAGCGCCATATCTTTAAAGGCCAGTGTAGGGCCGTGGAAAAGCTCGATGAAATGTGCGCCTCCTCTCCAGGTGACAGGGACTATTCGTTTGTCATCGAATTTCTCATTATATGCATCATTTATACATCCAGCCAATATATCTTCCTCGAAATCAGTAAAGAACATACTGATTATATGATATGAAAGCTCCCTATAATCCATATGGATAAGATTTTCTAAGGGCCCATCGAAAGACGGCATGCTTTCAGGCACATAAAGGCCGCCATCAGGAGCTATCCCTGTAAGGATCGCTTCAGCCGAGCTTATATGCTTTTTATCCCCTCTTGTGCTTTTGTATAATATATTCATATTTTTTGGCTCCCGGAAGTTCGAAGATAATAATATAATACAGAGCATTCATTAAATATATCCAATATAATAGGCGCTATATCATAGCCGGGACCGATATTGGCACAGGCGGTACGAGTTCTTGCCTTAAGTAATGGTTTTCTATCCCGGCCGCTGTCCATTGCAATTCCTTTAATCCAGATCTTCGACTCTTATAATGTTTCGAATGCTTTCCACTACATCCAATTTCTTTAGCTTCTCTATAGAGCTATACAGATTTTTATTTGCTGCTAAGTGAGTTATGAATATCAGCTTTGCCCTGTTATCTATTCCGGTCTGTTTCTGTATCATGGAGTTTATGCTCACATCATGATCACCGAATACTCTTGCTATATCTGCAAGCACCCCCGGACGGTCGGCAACATCCATCACTATATAAAACTTTGATATCATCTCGTCTATAGAGCTGATAGCCTTGTTTTCAAAACAGGAACATCCATATATGATGCCCTTCTTTTCGCGGTCAAAATTGCGGGCAATATTTACTATATCTCCGACTACAGAACTTGCAGTAGCCCTGTCTCCCGCTCCCCTGCCATAGCTCATTATCCTGTCTATATATTTGCCGTATACATATACGGCATTAAATACATCATCTATGGAGGCCAGTATATGTTCTGAAGGTATCAATGCAGGATGCACCCTTGCCGATATCTTCCCATCCTCTTCGGTGCCTATTGCGAGAAGTTTTATGCAGTAGCCCATCTCCCTCGCAAATTCTATATCGCCGGCTGTGATCTTTGTGATGCCTTCCTTATAGACATTCTCCACTACTACCCGGGAATTAAAGGCTATTGATGAAAGTATTGCCAGCTTGCATGCGGCATCATAGCCTTCCACATCCGCAGAAGGATTTGCCTTTTCTGCATATCCCATCTCCTGTGCAGCCGCCAGAGCCTCTTTAAAGGGAAGGCCGTCCTTTTCCATTTTTGTGAGTATATAATTAGTGGTGCCGTTTACGATCCCCACTATCTTATATATCCTGTCCGATGCCAGTGTAGTCTTAAGCGGTCCTATGATGGGTATCCCCCCCAGAACGCTTGCTTCAAATAGTATATCGACATCATTTTTCTCTGCTATGCTGTAGAGCTCTCCCCCGCGGCTGGCCATAAGATCTTTATTGGCTGTGACAACATATTTCCCGGAACTTAAAGCTTTGCTTACAAAATCAAAAGCCGGCTCCACTCCCCCTATAAGTTCGACTACTATATCGACTTCAGGGTCCTGATACACATCGGCTGCATCTGATGATATTGCAATCTGCTCCATCATATCCTGAGGGATGGACCTTATTTTTTCAGGATCCTTTTCTGCTATCCTTATAATATCAAGCTGTCTTCCGGTCTTTTTTTTAATATATTCCTTCTGGTTTGAGATGAGCTCGAATACTCCATGTGCAATGTATCCAAAGCCTATTATCCCTATATTTACTTTTTTTATCTTTTTTTCTTTCATCAGGTCTCATTTCTCCTATTAATGGAGCTTTTTAATAATTATACTCCCAATATTATCATTCTCCACCATATTTACCTTAAAATATACACCTGTTCCAGTAAAGTATGGAATGAGTATTATATTATCCAATATACTATGGCCGATGGCAATATTATTTTCCCTGTACTGTCATTTTCCGGCAGTACCGCCGCCTACATCTTTTCAGGTGCGGATATATCTAACAGTTTGAGTGCATTTCCAAGCACGCTCCGGATAAGGAGGATGAGCCCCACTCTGCCGTATTCTACCACGGGCCCATCTTCAGTATCTTTTAGTATCCTGTGTTTATTATAGAAATGGTGGAATTCTGTTGCCAGCCTGAAAAGGTACTGTGTTATAATATGGGGTGCATTATTTGTACAGCTGCTGTACACCATATCCGGATAGAGTATAAGTGTTTTTGCTATCTGTTTTTCAATATCACTTCTCAGTTCAAGACCATTATAATCAAACTTCTCAAGCGACATATCAGCAGCATCCAGATTTACGGGCCCTATTTCCCGTATCTTTTTAAAGATACTCTCGATGCGCGCATTGGCATACTGGATATAATAGACCGGATTCTGGTTGGACCGCTGCCTGGCCAGCCCTATATCAAAATCCATTGGAGTATCAAAAGACACGCTGCTAAAGAAATACCTTACCGCATCTTTACCTACCTCCTCCACAAGGTCCCTTAAAGTATATAGCTTTCCCTTCCTGCGGGACATCTTTATGGCCTGTCCGTCCTTAACAATATTTACAAGCTGTCCGATGATTATTTCCAGTCTTCCTTCTTCGAGTCCAAGGGCCCTGCCAACTGCCATGAGCCTGTCGACATAGCCATGGTGATCGGCGCCAAGAATATAGATGATTCTGTCAAATCCTCTTTCAGTCTTACTCTCAAGATACATTATATCGGAAGCAAAGTAGGTCGGATTGCCATCACCCCTTATAATGACCCTGTCTTTTTCATCCCCGTATTTGGAGGCCCTGAACCAGAGCGCGCCGTCATTATCATAGACAAGGTCCCTTTCCTTAAGATCCCTGACTGTCCTCTCAAAATTATCCCCCCCATAAAGGCTGCTCTCATAAAACCACCGGTCAAATCCCACTCCCATCTTCCCGAGGGTCTCTCCAATATAGGCAGCCATTATCTTTATTATCTCCTGTTTAAAGACTCCGCTGTTTTTGATGGCTTTTGCGGCATCTTTATTTGCAGGATCCGCCAGGAAACCGTCCTGATGCTTTTCTATAATTTTTTGAACAGCCACTGCTACTATTTCCCGCGGATATCCATCTTCAGGATAATCTGCCTGCTTTTTAAAATGCTCCAGGTAAAGAGCTTCGGCACACCGCGCAAATACTTCCGCCTGCGAGCCATGATCATTTACATAATATTCTCTCTGTACATCATAGCCATTGGCTGTGTAAATATTTG
>CBDUUS010000081.1:0-5789 GCA_965370465.1 uncultured bacterium
AATACTTTAATGCAGACATAAGTTATAATGGGAAAAATACAAAAATCAATCCAGCGAGGAAGCTTGCAGCAAAAGATATTACGATCCCGGGTGATCTATCATCGGCATTATTTATAATCGTTGCGGCATTGCTGCTAAAGAATTCTAATATATTGATAAGGGATGTCGGAATCAACCCGACAAGAAGCTATGCGCTTGATATATTAAAGGATATGGGCGGCCATATTAATATAAAAAATAAAAGAATGATCAGCAATGAGCCAGTAGCTGATATAGAGGTCTCGTCAAGCGATCTTGCAGCTATTGAAATAGGAACTGGCAGGATACCAAATATAATCGATGAGATACCCATACTCGCTGTTGCTGCGGCAAGAGCAGAAGGTATTACTGTCATAAAAGGTGCAGGAGAGCTCCGAAATAAGGAAAGTGACCGCTTAAGAGCCATAAGTACCCGGTTTAATAAAACCGGCATAAATATAAAAGAGCTAAAAGACGGACTTGTGATAAGAGGGGATAATGATTTGAAAATAAAGGGAGGGGTCATGGATAGTATGGATGATCACCGTATAGCAATGTCTCTTGCTGTACTTTCCATGCTTTCAGAGGAAAAGTTGATCATTTCTAATCATGGATGCATAGATACCTCCTTTCCAGGTTTTGCAGATATTATTAATTCTATAGCGAGCTGAGATGAATAAAAGCAATAATACAATAACTATAGATGGTCCGGCAGGCAGCGGCAAAAGCACTATTGCAAAGATCCTTGCAAGGGATCTGGGTCTGAAATATATCGATACGGGCGCAATGTATAGAGCAATGACTTTGATCGCCCTAAAAAATGCTATTGACCTCGAAGATGAGGAGTCAATTCTTGCAAGAGCAAAAAATATGAAGCTTGAGATCGACAGTAATGTATCTGATGAAAGCAACTATACAAAACTGAAACTGGATGATGTTGATATTACTGATGAGATAAGGAGCCGGGAAGTAGGGGCCGCTGTGTCGATAGTGAGCAAACTCTCAGGAATAAGAAAATATTTAGTGTCTATTCAGAGGAAGCTTGCCGGAGAAGGAAATGCTGTGCTTGAAGGCAGAGATACGGGCAGCATTGTATGTCCTGATGCATTATTGAAAATATTCCTGACAGCCAGCATAGATGAAAGAGTAAAGAGAAGAAAACTTCAATTGGATGACAAAAATCAGAAAATGGAGATATCTTCTATTGAGGAAGAGATCAGAAACAGGGATCATATTGATAGCAGCAGGAAAGACAGTCCTCTTGTGATCCCGGAAGATGGCATTAAGATTGACACTTCAGATATGAATATAATGGAAGTTGTAAAAAAAATAAAAAAGCTATACTATGGCCGCACAAAAACTTAAATATTCTCACGATAGAGCATATAGGATAATTTATGGGATGATACAGTACTCCCTGAGGGGGATTTTCAGGTCGCTATACAGGGTTACAATAATAGACCGCCATAAGATTCCCAGACAGGGGAGATTCATTATGTGCTGCAATCATCTAAGCTATGTAGATCCTGTAATAATAGCATCTTATAGCCCGAGATATACATATTTTATGGCAAAAAAGGAATTGTTTTCGGTAGGTTTTTTGTCAAATCTGGTGACTTACTTAAATGCATTTCCAATAAGCAGGGATGCAATGGACCGCAGGTCATTTAAAACATCTCTAAATATCCTTAAATATAATAATATTCTGGGATTATTCCCCGAAGGGTCAAGATCTAAAGACGGGACCGTAGGCGAGGGGAAAAAAGGCATAGGCCTGATATCCATATTATCTGATGCCCCGATAATCCCTATTGCTATTAGCGGCTCAAATAGAATAATACAAAAGCCGCATAAAAGGGTGTATTTTCCAAAGATCAAAATAATAATAGGGGATATCATAGATACAAAAAAAATTGCTGATAAGAATGATCGCAAAGCTGCTATACAGCTTATTGTATCTGAAACTATGGATTCAATAAAAGAACTTTATAGCAAAATAATGTAGATAAATGTATTATGAAGATTGAAATCGCAAAATTTTCCGGTTATTGTTTTGGTGTCAAAAGAGCGCTTAAGCTATCGGAAGAAGCACTCGCAAGACATAGCAGCAACGGTAAAAAGGTATTTACGCTTGGTTCCATAATACATAATCCAGGAGTAGAAAAAGAACTTTCATCGAGAGGTTTAATATCTGTCGATAATACCGGAGATGTGGAAGACGGAAGCGTATTTATTATAAGATCACATGGAATGCCTCCGGCCCTTATAGATTCTTTAAAGAAAAGAAAAATAGATATTATTGATGCTACATGCCCATTTGTCAAAAAAGCTCAATCAAAAGCACGCAGGCTGGCAGAAAAGGGGTTCTTTGTGGCAGTTATTGGCGATAAGGAACATCCTGAGGTCTGCGGTATAAAGGAACAGGTAGGTCCTGATAGAGTAGCAGTAATCGAGGATGAAGAGGACCTGTATCTGCTTAATAAAGAAAAAAAGGTGGGAATAGTTGTCCAGACCACACAGACCATAGACAGATTGAAAGTACTTACCGGAAAAATACTTGATAGCTCAAGAGAAGTATATATTATAAACACGATCTGCGATACGACAAAAAACCGCCAGGATTTTGTCAGAAGCCTTTCAAAGAGAACAGATCTTATGCTGGTTATCGGAGGTAAAAACAGTGCAAACACCACTCATCTTGCAGATATTTCAAAAGAGAATAATATCAGGACCCATCACATAGAAAGCAGTATGGATATTGAGCCTGCATGGCTGGAAGAAGTAGAAATAATCGGAATTTGCGGCGGAGCTTCTACGCCGGAAAAAGATATCCTTGAGCTTAAAAAAAAGATTGAGGATATGAAGGCTTGAATAGGATCAGAAGATGTAAAAATAAATGTATATTTTGTTTTATCGATCAACTCCCTCCAGGATTAAGGCCTGCATTATATATCAAGGATGATGATTTCCTTCTTTCATATATGTATGGAAATTTTATTACTCTGGCTAATTTATCCGGCGGGGAAATAGAAAAAATAATAAAATCCAGACTGGAACCTCTGTATATATCGATCCATAGCCTTGACCCTGGTATAAGGAATATATTATTCGGGAACAAAAACCATTTAAAAGCGCTTAAATATTTTAAAATACTTGATAATGCCGGCATCAGGACAAATATTCAAATAGTACTCGTGCCCGGGATAAATGATTGTAACAATCTTGAGCATACCATCAAAAAATTACATAATGAGTACAAGAGCATAGATTCCATAGGCATAGTCCCTGTTGGTATTACAAATTATAATAAGAATGGCAGCATAAGGCCGGTCAATAGCAAGGAAGCAAGGCGAACAATAATAATAATAGATGATTTGAAAAAAAAATATGGAAAAAAAATGCTTGATACTGTTTTTCTTTCAGATGAGTTCTACATACTTGCGGGTAAAAGCTTTCCTTCTTTTAAAAGTTATGGAAAATTTTTTCAGATCAATAATGGTATTGGTAAGAGTGCAGATTTTCTATCTGAAATAAAAGACAATTCCCACGCTTTGATAAAAAAAGATCCTGCACATGGGAAATATCTAAAAATACTCCTGGTTACTTCAGAATATGGCGAAGTAGTTCTTAGAAAAGCTTCAGGCCTGATCATGGATACTTTAAAAAAATCTATTGGCCTGGGACAAGATATCTCGATAGATATAAGAGTGATTAAAAATAGTTTTTTAGGAGGAAATGTAAAAGTAACAGGATTATTGTCCGGAACCGATATAATAGAGGATCTTAAAAAAATAAATACTAAAATATATGATACAATATTCATTCCTGATTCGATCTTTAATATTGACGGTCTCACAATAGATGATATCAATAAGATTAAAATCAAGAAAATAAGTAAAAAAATAGAGATAATCCCTGAAGATGGAAAAATTCTTATAAAGGAGATTGAAAAACTCTTTTTAAAATGAAATAAAAAGATTAAAATAACCTGATTTAAAAAAAATTATTTTATATGAAAAAAATACCAAAAATAGCGATAATAGGAAGTCCCAATATAGGAAAGTCGACTCTCATCAACCGGATCTGTAAGACCAGAGAAGCAATCGTGCATAAACAGCCGATGATAACGAGGGACCGCAAATACTATTCTACCGACTGGAATGGCAAGGATTTTTATTTGCTTGACACTGGCGGGATCGATTTAAAATCAACAAAAAAATTAAGCCTTCAGATAGCTATGCAATCAAAAAAAGCTATTGATGAAGCAGATATAATCATATTCATGGTCGACCTGACAGAACCGGTCTCAGAAATGGACCGCGAAGTCTCTCAATTACTTCGAAGGTCAGGAAAGGAAATAATCTTTGTAGGGAACAAATGGGACGATCCCGGTAGAGATCTTTTTATCGAGGACCATCTCGAGCTTGGATTTGGTTATCCTCTAAAGATATCTGCCCAGCATGGGAAAAATATTGGGGATCTGCTGGATCTTATTACTGAAAAGATCGATGAACCAGCAATCACCGGGGAAGATGATGATAAAGAGAAATTTCCCGTAATATCGATACTTGGAAGGCCCAATGTGGGAAAATCGACCCTGTTTAATACTTTTATCAGGGAGGAAAGAGCTATTGTAGATGATGTGGAAGGAACAACAAGAGACAGTATTGATAGTATTATCACAATAGGAAAAAAATCTTATCGTTTTATTGATACAGCGGGGCTTAAAAAGAAAAGAAAAAAAATGGATGATCTTGAATATTATAGCAATCTAAGATCTGAAAGGGCCGCAGGAGTCTCTGATATAGCACTTGTCCTTATAGACTGCAGCACCGGCGAAATAACAAGGCAGGATATAAGGATCATTGAGATGTGTATTGATAAAGGTGTGAGCATCTGCATCGTATTCAGCAAAGCTGACCTTATTGATGAAGAAATACTCGGCCAATTACTTAAGGATCTTGGTCATAGCCTTAGATTTGCTGATTATATACCTTTTCTAAAAATAAGCTCAAAAACAAAAAAAGGTCTGGGAAGTCTTCTAAAAATGATTGATAAACTGATGGGGGAGAGATCAAAAACTGTTGCGGATAATGCACTTACTGAGCTGCTTAAAGAAGTCTCCCGCGAAAAAGGGGTTTTTATCAAAGGAAAGCAATTCAAGGTAAAATTTGCACGGCAGATCGGTTCTTCGCCTCCGTCTTTCTTAATATTTTCCAATATGGATGTCGCAAGAAAAACAAATGTAAAAAGATATGTCGAGAATAATATAAGAGCAAAATATAAGTTTATCGGTACGCCTGTTTTTTTAAAATTTAAATATTAAAAAATATTGGCATGAAAGATAAAAAAATAAAGATGACTGTAATAGGAGCCGGGAGCTGGGGCACCACGTTTTCCGTTATGCTTGCAAAAGAGGGAAATGATATTGATCTGTGGACACATAGTGAGGCCACTTATAATGAAATATTAATTTATCGAAAAAATTCAAAGTATACTGGAGAGCTCCGGATACCTGATAATGTGAGACCATTTATTGTAAAGGATATGGGATTTAGAACTAATACAGGTATCGTCATATTTGCAGTGCCTTCGCATGCATTAAGAAAAGTAGTCGAAGATTTTTATAGTCATCTTGAACCAGTATGCGGTTCTGTTAAATGTGTGCTTAATCTGGCAAAAGGATTTGAGACCGGAACAAATCTTAGATTATCTGAGGTCCTTGAGCAGTCCCTGCCGCCCGGTTTGAAAAGAAAGCTATGTTCTCTCTC
>CBDUUS010000082.1:0-5753 GCA_965370465.1 uncultured bacterium
TATTACTAACACTGGATAGATATTAATCTGCACTTTACCGTTCTTTTAACAGAAGGGGGAGTAAAATGGCTGAAGTAGATAAAAACATAGAAGAAAAAAACCAGGAAAAATATTATAAGGATAAGATAGCCAGTTCCGGTTTTAAAGTCACCAAACCAAGGGAGATAATCATAAAGATACTTTCAAAAGTATCAAGATTATTAACAGCTGATGATGTTTATATGGAAGTGAAGAATAAGGATCCCAGCATAGGAGTCGCTACCGTATACCGGACGCTGGAACTTCTGACCAGGCTAAAGATAGTGTGCAGGATAATTCTGGGGAGCGGCCGGTCATATTATATGCTTTCCAGAGAATGTGCAAGAGAGACCTTTACATATATGATCTGCAATAACTGCAAGAAGATAATCACTAATAATGAGTGTCTTAAAAGCGCTGTAAAGGTAAGGCTCAGGGAAAATGCTGAGGAGACAATACTAAAGAACTGCAAACTGCAGGTAGACAATTACCAGATACTCTTTACAGGACTCTGTGATGATTGCAGCGACACTAAGAAATAGGGTTCTGATACCGAAACAAAGGACCAGAATACCCCCTATAAGATAGTTAGGATTTTGATAATAAACCATATTTAACTATTCATAAAGACCTTAGTAAAATACTGCAATAAATTGTGTGTGGGATACTGCATTTTTGCTTGACATCCATTATTTAATGTCTATAATTATTTAGTTGGATGGTCGATAATAAGGATAATAATTCTCATTATTAGTATCACTATTGATATTATATAGATAGAGAGTATTATATAGATAGAGAGTAATTTCAAAATAGGATGGTTAAAATGGCAACATTAATTAATGGAACACAGTTAGCTGCAGACATAAAGAAGGAAGTAACGGAAGAAATAATAAGGTTTGAAAAGAAGAATGGGATAAAACCCGGACTGGCAGTCATACTTGTTGGTGAGAATCCGGCTTCAAAAGTATATGTCGGCAGCAAGGCAAGAGCATGCGACCTTGTTGGCATTCATTCTGAGACAATAAAAATGGAGGATACTGTTTCCACGACCGATATTTTGATGGAAATTGAAAAACTCAATAGCAGGCCAGATATACACGGAATATTGGTCCAGCTTCCGCTGCCTCCGCAGATAGATGTAAGAATAGTTCTTGAATCCATTGCACCTGAAAAAGATGTGGATGGTTTTCATCCGATGAATATGGGAAGCCTTGTAGCCAAACAGGATTTTCTTGTACCTGCAACACCTGCAGGCGTGATGGAGATGCTAAAAAGATATGGCATCCCTATGAAGGGCAAAGATGTTACGGTAGTCGGCCATAGCGAGATAGTAGGAAAACCAATGAGTCTGCTTTTTCTCAATGAATGGGCCACGCCCACGATCTGTCATGTAGAGACCAGTGATCTGAGGTCACACACGATTGAAGCAGATATAATCGTGGTAGCAGCCGGCGTGCCTTATCTTATTAAGGAAGATATGGTAAAAGAAGGCGCAGTTGTTATTGATGTTGGTATTAACAGGATCACAGAAGATAAAGCCAGTCCGGAACTTCTTAAGTGGCGCAGGGAAGATTTTGAAAAGAAGGGAGCGACTTTAATAGGTGATGTAGATTTTGTAAATGTAGAGCCTAAAGCTTCATATATTACTCCGGTTCCCGGTGGAGTGGGACCGATGACAATTGCTATGCTGCTTACAAATACTCTAAAGCTGGCAAAGAAAGCAATGAGAAAGGACAAAGAGATGAAAGAATGTCTGGGAGAATTTAAGGGAATGAGCAAGGATGAGATCATCGATACCTATGATGATATGGTAGAGAAGCTCTTTGCAAGGATCAATGAGATGCAGGATGAGCTTGATAAAACAAAGAAGGAAGCAGGCGGAAACGGAAAACCTGCAAAAATCGATGCAAAAAAAGTTAAAGAATTGGTCCATTCAAAGAATTAATCTGCATATGGATTTTATCCTGAAGATAAATGAAAAAGTATGAGACCGTTAGAAGTTGATTTCAATGGTTGGCTGGTTATAAATTATACCTAAAAATAGCTGATCGGTTGGAAAATAGATGATTATATTAAAAGGGGCGGACCCAATATCTGGTTCTTTTATTTTTTCTACATACCTTAATTAATATTCATAATCTCCGAATATATATTATATATAAAAAAAGTATTTGAGCTGTACAGGAAAAAACTTTATTATTAGAAGAAACAGAGAGGAGATAAAATGAATATCAACAGAATATCAAAAAGATTTTTGCTCTATACTATTATTTCAGCAGCTGTTCTCGCTATAGCATTTTCAGGCTGCGGAATGAGATCGGCAGAGACTGCAGGGGGAGGTATCTTTGAAGAAAAAGAGGCTATGCTGCTTGAGGAAGCCCCGGCAATGGAAATGGCAGTAGAGGATTCCGCAATTGATAAAGAGAGAGCATACAGTGATGAAGCATATAATGATGAGGTCCAGTATAGTGATGCCTCCGGTACAGCGGACCGCAAGGTCATAAAGACTGCCTGTATGGAGCTGGAGATAGAAGACGGGAAATTTGAAAAGATAGTTTTTGATATTACCAGGCTTGCTGAGAATAATGGGGGTTTTATCTCTCATACGCAGAGCTATTCAGATGCGGATGGCAATCTTACAAGCGGCAGCATAACGCTGAGGATCCCGCAGGACAATTATAATTCCGCACTGGACCTTGTAAAGGAGATGGGTAAGGTAAAAAGCATATCGGTTTCCGGTCAGGACATTACACAGGAATATACTGATCTTGAGAGTAGATTAAGGAATATGGAGGCCCAGGAAGAGATACTTCTGGACCTGATGGCACAGTCGAAGGATGTAAGCGACAGCATAGAGGTCCAGAGGGAGCTCAGCCATGTCCAGGAACAGGTAGAAGTAATAAAGGGAAGAATGAATTATCTGGATAATATGGTGTCCTTCTCTACAATAGATATTTATCTGTATGAGCCCGAGCCTATTACCACCTCTTCAGGATGGGGATTTCTGGAGGCTCTCAGACGGGGACTTAGAGGTGCGGTAACAGCATTCAATGCTATGCTGGTCTTCATTATTGCTGGAAGTCCAATATTTATATTTATTATAATTATACTGATAGTGATCTGGATTATAGTAAGGTCCAGAAGGAGAAGAAGAGCAAGGATAGAGAAAAAATAAGATCATAAAAATAAAGATAATATAGAATAGAGAAAAAGCCTCCTCTGAATAAAATATTTAAGGGAGGCTTTTCTTCTGTGTAAATTTTTCAAGATGTATTTGACATTAGATATAATAAACATTAATATACAAATATGAACATATAATATCATATAAAACCATTTAAATCGGAGGCAAAGTGGACACAATTATCAAAAAAATTATGGATTTCAAAGAAAAAGACATTCCGGATTATGAATCGCATCTTATGATGGGGGGAGGAACTCCAGGAGTCAATCTGGTAAAAGGGGAAAATATCTATGTATATGATATAAATGGAAATAAATATATAGACTGCACCTCTCAGTCATGGGCCCTTCATCTTGGATATAATCACCCGGATATCAATCAGGCCGTAAAGGAACAGATGGAGCTATCCAATCACTTCCATACAGGGTTCTATACAGTCCCCCGTTATTTACTTGCTAAAAAGTTAGCAGAACTTTTTCCTGAAAAGATGAACAGGGTACTCTTTACCATAGGCGGCGGAGCCAGTATAGAGGCGGCTCTGAAGGTAGCCATTATAAATAGGCCAGAGGCCCATAACTTTATATCCCTCTACGGAGGATATCACGGTACTTCCTTTATGACTACAGGAGCATCGCTTACGGGTACCTTTGCTTATGATAAGTATCTGGGGGGAGCAACTCTTGCACATCACTCCCAGAACTTTATCAGGGTGCCTGCACCATATTATTACCACCCTTACTTTGAGGTAAGTGATCCTGATGACACTGATGAAGTAGACAGGAAGTGCCTCCAGGCTCTTGAGATGCAGATTAAATATGGTTCCACCGGACCGGTATGCGCCATGGTGATGGAGCCGCTCCAGGCTTCAGGGGGCCAGGTGATCTTTTCTAAGAACTATCTACAGGGCGTAAGAGATATATGCACAAAGCATAATATAATTCTTATATGGGACTGTATCCAGACTGCCTTTGGCCGTATTGGAGATTGGAGTGCCGCCAACTACTATGGGGTGACTCCCGATATCATGGTGCTTGGCAAATCCATGGGAGCAGGGTACCCAATAAATGCTATAGTGATATCTGATGATATCAAAGGGGTAGAGATGAACGGCATAGACCTGCACACCTTTGGAAATAATCAGATATCCCAGGTAGCCGCACTAAAGCAGATAGAAGTAATTGAAAGAGACAATATACTTGATAATGTTAAAGATGTGGGAGGATATATAAGGGACAGCCTTATATCGATGCAAAAGAACCGGACAGCGATGGGCGAGATAAGGGCTCTTGGCTTCCATATAGGAATTGACCTGGTAAAAGACCGGGGGACAAGGGAACCTGACTGCTCCGGATGTTCCGCTATGAGAAATAAGGGATTTGAAAATGGAATAATATTTGGAGTGGGGGGATCAGGCAAAGGTAAAAACGTCCTGAAGATAAAGCCGCCCCTTATAACTACCAGGAAGCAGGCGGATGATATCCTGGAAAGATTTGAGACAACGCTAAAGCAGATATATGGATAATAGTTATAAATGCTGCCCCTATGTCTGGTATGGAAATGGCAGCGGAAGCGGTAGGGCTGAAAGGGATGGCCGGTAACTGTTTTTAAATAAAACATAGAAAGGATTTAAAAATATGAATACTATTCTTAATGGCAGGGTTACAGTAGTATCGGGGGGAGCGAGCGGTATAGGGAAGCAGATCGCTTATACCTTTGCAGAGCATGGCTCGGATATTGCAGTTTTAGATATAAACAAGGAAGAAGGTGTCAGGATCACCTCAGATATTGGGGAAAAATATGGGGTAAGAGCCCGGTTCTTCCACTGTGATATTTCTGACTACGGGATGGTAAAATCCTCATGTAGTAAAATAATAAAGGAATTTAAAAAAGTGGATAATCTTATCTGTACTGCAGGATATGGATCCAGGGCAGCGCTGGAAAATATGGATATCTCTGAATGGAAAAAATCTGTAGATATAAATGTAAATGGCCCTTTCTATATTGTCCGTTCTCTTATAGGCAATATGCTTGAGAACAAAAAGGGAAATATTATTCTTATCGGCTCAGCAACGGTCCTGACCGGAAGCGGAGGCGGGGTGCATTATTCTACTACCAAGGTCGCACAATACGGTCTGATGAAGGGCCTGTCATATGAGTTCTTATCAAGAGGTATCAGGACCAATATAGTCACTCCGCATATAATAGATACTCCGATGCTAAGGAAAAGATATCCTGATACTCCTGAAAATAATAAGATGCTATCAGAAAGGACCCCCATAGGCAGGATCGGAAAGCCTGAAGATATTGCCAGTGCTGTTCTTTTTTTAGTCAGTGATGATTCAGGCTATATTTGCGGTACAGAAATACTTGCTGATGGCGGCGCTCTGTACTACAAGCATTAAATAACTGGATTTATAGGAATAATTATCGCAAAATATAAGCTGATACTTTTATAATCTGGTTTAAATGAGGGTAAAAATGAGAATCCCTGCAAAGAGAATAATTGAAGTTAAAAATCTTATAAAAAAAGAAAAGGTTATAACTGTAG
>CBDUUS010000083.1:0-5707 GCA_965370465.1 uncultured bacterium
ATCATCCTTTTCAAAGAGATTTTTAAAATCGAAATTATATAATATTTCTCCTGAAATTATTTTGTCTATGCCTGTCATTCTTTCTATATTATCAATAAAAGTCGAAGTAGAGCTGGAAAGGAGTCTGGGAAATTTTAAAGTATCGTTTTTTATGATCTCTATGATAGATATTTCAGGACCTAAATTGACTGCGCAAAAAGCCTTTTTATTACTGGACAGATCATATAAATATTCTATTGTCCGGAATAGTGAAAAACAATTAAGATCGATTGCGCTGGTAATGAGGCCTGCTCCCCTGACTGCTTCAATAACATTTAGGATCATGCTCTTCATTGCGCCTACAAGCATGATCCTCGAACTGCTTTCTGTTTTATCCAGTATATAATAATCGTAAAGAATATTGTCTTTGGGTATGGGTATGAAATCATTTATCTGATATTTTAATGAATTGCTTATTTCATCATTAGAAACAAGAGGAAGCTCTACTTCTTTTATTATTGCTTTTAGATTTGAGAGACCTATAAAAACAGTTCTACCTGATATTCTATATTTTTTCCATGCTTCCCTTAAGCCTTTAGAAAGTGCAACAGGGTCCTGCAATTCGCCTTTCTGAATAGCTTCTGCAGATATTTCAAAACGGGCCGCATTTTTTATTTTCATCCCTTTGAGGGAACCCCGCAACTCCACTACTGTGATTTTATTTGAACTTATATCAATTCCAACCGATAACATATTTATCACACCCTGGCTCTAAAAGAAGCTTGTATACCATTTTAAAATATTATTACCCCAAAATAAAGCAATAATACTTCCAAGCGAAATAAAAGGACCAAATGGTATGGTCTGCCTGAATTTTCTTTTCTTAATAATAACAGCAATTCCGAATACTGCTCCTGATAAAAACCCCAGAAAAAGTCCGGTAATCACATTTTTTACCAGAAAAGCGCCTACCATCATACTTAATTTGACATCTCCCATACCCATCCCCCTGGGATATATCAGATTTATTATAAGCATAAAAGCAAAGGCCCCGGCAGAAAATGCAAGAGGCTGCCACCACTTGTCAATATTGGTAAAAATATTAAGTCCAAGGCCTATGATTGTAAATGGCAGTACGATTATATTGGGTATTATCCTGAACTTGATATCAATAAATGAAACCGCGATAAGGACGCTGCACAGAATCATTCCGGCTATCATTTGAAGGCTGAGGCCAAAGTAAAAAAAGTTTAAAACAAATAATAGTCCCGTTATCAGCTCGACCAGGAAAGTAGATAAGGATATCCTGATCCCGCAATTCCTGCATCTGCCTTTAAGGATCATATAGGATATAAGGGGAATATTATCATAGAATGCTATTTTACTTTTACACCCGGGACAATAAGAGCCGGGGCTGATTATAGATAATTTTCGCGGGATCCTGTATGCTATCACTCCAAGAAAACTGCCCGTTGCAATACCGCATATGAAAAATACTATATATAATAATATATCCAGCTGCTTCATAT
Organism: uncultured bacterium; assembly: GCA_965370465.1. Classification (GTDB taxonomy): domain Bacteria; phylum Actinomycetota; class Humimicrobiia; order Humimicrobiales; family Humimicrobiaceae; genus M55B120. Next base: position 1,509 of record CBDUUS010000083.1, read on the forward strand.
TTACCGCTTTGTTACTACCCTATTATTACGAGTATTCTATTATTATTGCTATATTATAGGCTTTATTTATACTATGCTTATAAAATTATATAAATCTAATAAATTTGTTTAAAATTAATTAGACTTTTGTATATTAACATTTTTTTATTATCCAGTCAAAAACGATACTTATTTCCCTATATTAAAAATTTTATGTCCTATAGAAAATAAGGAGATAGCTTTAATGGTCATCTCCTTATTTTCTCTTCTACTATTCTTATTTTTATTGGAATGCCCCATCTATCATGGTGATTACTGTACCGCCTCCAGGACTGGTCATAGTATAAGTTGGAGCTGTTCCGACATAGGTATAAGCAGTTCCCCAGGCATCAGTGTCAGGTACATCTACCATATAGCCTGGCGTTTCCAACATAGGTATCATTAATACCATAGTGGCAGCAACTGGAAAGCCATCAGTATCTGCTTCATATACTGCAATAGCTGTAGCAATATTCAGCATCTCCGACCTTGTTGCCTGCAGTCTTGCCCTATTTCTTAGTGCAAGATAACTCGGAACGGCAATACCTGTAAGTACCGCCAGGATGATAATGACTACCATCAATTCAACAAGCGTAAAACCTTTTTCCTTTTTGTACATCCTGTTGTAGAACCACTTCATTTTCTTTCCTCCTCTATTACTATTTTGTTGTTACATTAATTAATTATACCCATAATTAATTATTTTGGACAATATTTATAAAATAATTTTATGAATATATATTTAATTATGTTTTAAAGTATATATATATAATTAATTAATGTCAATATATTTATATATATTTATTAATGAATATTTTATACAAGTAATAAATTATAATTATACACATACAATTATGCATTATTCGCATATGCATCGGAGCTGATTTATATATTGTGATCAACGGGTTTAGTCTATAAGCAGAAAATATTGGAGTAGCGGGGTTAAAAGCTCCTTAGACGAAATCTTCTTTCAATATATCTATTGAATCCTGTATGTTCCGTGATACAGTTCTCTGCGATATGCCCATTTTTTTTCCGATCTCTTCCTGGGAAAAACCAGGGACATACTTAAGTATGAGGATTTTTTTATTCAATCCCTTTAATTTATCTACAGCATCCCATAATAGTATCCTATCTTCCATCACAAGATTAAAACTGCCTGGCGCCCTTGACTTTATAAGGCCCCTATCAGGAATATCTGAATTATTATCCGGAAGATCGTCATTAAGTGAAAGCTTATAGAAAGATGCTTCTCTTACTTTGAGTATCTCGTCAATACTGTCCATTGAAACATTTATTCCTACAGAAATCTCTTCTTTAGTCGGAAAACGGTCATTTTCAGATTTAAACTTTACTATAAAATCATTAAAAATCGCATTGATCTTCCACAGCCATCTCGGTGTCCTGATAAGATTATTATCCCTTATATAATGCTGCAACTCACCCCTGATGCAATAATATGCAAATGTAGAAAATTTGTTTTTTTGTTTAATGTCAAATCTGTTTATTGCTGTTAGAAGTCCCATAAATGCAACCTGTGCAAGATCATCTATGCTATGGCTGGGATTTTTAAACTGATGTGCTATCTTGTATACAAGTTTTCTATTTTTTTCTATTATGATTTCCAATATCCCCGCACTATCATATTTGTTGTAGTTCTCTATAAGCTCTTCTACGGGAAGCTTTTTAAATCTTAATAGATCAAAATCTGATATATTTCTACTCATGATCACATCGCCTGATAAATATTAAATAATGGCAGATACATAGCTATTACAATAGTTCCGACCAGAAGAGCTACCAGCAAGAGCATCACAGGTTCCAGTATGGTAAGAAGCATCTCGATCGAGCTTTCCACTTCAGAATCATAGAATTCCGCTATTTTTAAAAGGTTAGTGTCAAGAGTACCGGTCTTCTCGCCAACAGCTACCATCTGTACCATCATGGGCGGAAAAATTTTGTATTCCGCCATAGGTGTCGATATAGTCTCTCCTTTTCGGATATTTTCTTTGATATCTCCAATAGCATCGTCTACCAGCATATTATCAGTAACACCTCTTACAATATCCAGCGCCGATAATATCGGGACCCCTGCTGCCATAAGGGTGCCGAGATACTTAGCAAATCTCGCCAGGGCCATTTTTTTTATTACGGGCCCCATTTTGGGGATCTTTATTCTAATGGTGTCGATAGTCATCTTGCCTCCGGGGGTCCGGCTGTATTTTCGGTAGAGAATTCTCCCCCCGACACCTGCGACTATTAGAAAGACATAGAAGAATATATTTTTGAACAGGTCCCCTACCCAGATCACGCCTCTTGTCATTATCGGAAGCTGCACCCCGAGATCATCATAGATCTCCTGGAAAGTCGGCACCAGAAACATGATTATTACAAGGGTTATCACTACGGCAAAACCCAGGACAAATTTTGGATATGCTGTCTTGGTTTTAATCTGCATTTTTATTTTTTCATCTTTTTCTAAAAAATCAGCAAGATTTTCCATAGATTCGTCCAGAACACCGCCGGTCTCTCCTGCGCGTATAAGGCTTATATACAATCTGGTGAATACCTTATGTTTGGCGATCGCTTCGGAAAGGCTGTGCCCGGATTCTATATCCCTTCTGATCTCAGAGATTATTTTACGGAACTTATCGCTACTTGCCTGTTTTTCCAGTATTACGAGAGATTCTATAAGTGACATGCCTGATGAGATAAGTGTTGAAAATTGTCTTGTAAAGACTACGAGATCCCTCATCTTTATTCTATCAAAAAGGGCGATATTCCTTGAAAGGCCCTGAGTATTTTTGTCTCTATACTTTTTAATATCGAGTACCAGAAGTCCCTGTTCTTTTAGATTAGAGACGAGCATCTCTTCATTTGATGCATCTTGAGAACCGCTCAGTATCTCTCCCGCTTTATTTCTTGCCTTGTAGTCAAATCTCACCATAATACCTTAAATCAATCTTTAAAAACCTACATTAACTATAATCTTTCTATAGATAACAAACAATAAATTAATGGTCCCTGAATTTCCCCGTTAAAATTCATACGATCATCCTTTCAATTTCTTCCCTGTTATGGCATTTCTCGATGCATTTATCACGGGTTATTTTATTTTGCCTGTAAAGATCCGCAAGGGATCTGTCCATAGTTATCATCCCCCTTTTGCCCCCTGCCTGTATAGCATTGCGTATTTGATGGACCTTCAGCTCCCTTATCATATTAGATATGGCGGAATTTATAAACATGAGCTCTGTTGCGGCTTCCCTGCCGCTTCCGTCCCGATTGGGTAAAAGCTGCTGTACGAGAACAGCCTTCAATGTAGCTGCAAGCTGTGTCCTTACCTGTTTTTGCTGATGTGTGGGGAAAATATCGATTATTCTGTCTATTGTCTGGGGAGCATCCTGAGTATGGAGGGTCGAGAATACAAGATGGCCGGTCTCTGCAGCTGTGAGGGCGCTGGATACTGTCTCAAGGTCCCTCATCTCTCCGACCATTATGACATCAGGGTCCTCCCTGAGGACATACTTTAATGCCGAACTAAAAGATCTTGTATCGGCAAGTACCTCTCTCTGGCTGATTATGCTTTTATTATGCTTAAAAAGATATTCGATCGGATCCTCTACAGTAATAATATTTTCCCTTCTATTCTTATTTATAAGTTCTATAATCGCTGCCAGCGTCGTGGACTTTCCTGAACCTGTCGGACCCGTTACAAGCACAAGTCCGCGTGGATATGTTGCAAATTCTTTTATCTGCACAGGCAGCCCCAGTTCTTCGACAGTAGGTATTTTCTTTGATATAAGACGGAAGACCCCGGCCAGGGTGCTCCGCTGATAAAAGTAATTACATCTAAATCTCCCCTCTTTGGGTATAGTATATGAAAAGTCCAGAGCAAGCTCATCGGAGAGCCTCTTTTTCTGGTCATCATCCAGCAGTTCCATCAATATGTTTTTAGAGATATCAGGTGTGATGTCTCCAAACTCTTCTAATTTCTGTAGTTTTCCATTTACTCTTAATACAGGGGGGAGGATACAGACGATATGTACATCTGAAGCTTCCCTCTTGATCCCCTCCATCAATATATCATCCATCTTCATTTGTTTGTTCCCTTTCTATTACTATATATTTTCTCTATATAGCTCTTTTTCTCATTTTTAAGATGCTTCAAAACCATCTCT
>CBDUUS010000084.1:0-5683 GCA_965370465.1 uncultured bacterium
CTGCAATCTGCAGTACCGGTCCAGATCCTTTTATAAGATTAATTCTTGACATTGTCACTGGCATACCTCCGCGAGTAGTGTAATTCGTAGAGAATCCGCCTCCCCTAAAATATGACAGATTTGCTGGTCCAAAAAGGGTTGCATCTATACATTTTCTAACTTCCTCTTCACTTATTTTCCAGAAAGGTTTTATAACAGGTTTTCCGTTTGCTTCCTGTTGTCCTGTACCGTCCAGAGCCGATGAACCTGAATTTATCAGATGTATTATTCCATTTTCAGCCGTTCCGGCTAGTCTATAGCCGATAACCCTTTCTACTGCCTCAGGACTCCAGTAAGTTCTGACATCTGAAAAGATTTGGGCAGTATTGGTTAAAAGATAGCCAAATAACATTACGACTCCGTTTAAGCAGTCATTTTCAGTGGCTAATATATATGGGGACCTGGTGCCATTCCAATCAAAGGAACTATTTAATATTGTCTCGGTAAAATCTCCACTGGGATAATAATCAGTCCATTGACGCTGTCCCTGAAAACCAGCTGCTATGGCATTATGTCCCAGCGACTCTTCATAATAGCCTGATTTTTTAAGCTTTGAATTTCCAGCCATAAGATCTCTGATAATCAGAGTCATCTTTATAATAAATTGCCAATCCTTATCCAGCTCTTTTCTTGATTTTTGCAGCTCTTTAAGATTATTATCAACACCTTCTTTTAAATTATTCTTTACCCAGGACAGGGCTGATTTATACTCTTCCCTATCATAAATCTCCCTGTCTATTCTTCTGGCAATCTCGGTCATATCGACATACTGGCATCTCATATCCAGATAATCTTCAAAAAAGTCAGGGTCTACAATAGAGCCGGCAATACCCATAGCCACACTGCCTATAGATAGATATGATTTCTTACGCATTGTAGCTGCAGCCAGTGCTGATCTGACAAATGACAGGATTTTACCTTTTACATCTTCTGGAATAGTAGCGTCATTACTATCCTGCACATCTTTTCCATATATGGAGAAAGCAGGAAGACCTTTCTGGTTGTGGGCAGCCAGTACGGCTGCAAGATAAACTGCACCTGGCTTTTCTGTTCCATTAAATCCCCATATGGCTTTTGGCCGATGCGGGTCCATATCCATAGTTTCAGAACCATAGCACCAGCATGATGTAACAGTTAGAGTTGCTCCTACCCCGGCTCTGGCAAATTTTTCGTCTGCTGCTACAGTTTCTACTACTCCCCCAATAGTTGTGTCTGCTATAACGCATTCTACTGGTTTTCCGTCGGGATATTTAATATTATCTGAAATGATTTTTGCTGCAGACTTAGCCATATTCATAGTTTGATTTTCCAGAGATTCTCTTACTCCGTTCATACGACCGTCTATGGTTGGCCTGATACCGATTTTTGAATAGCTGTTTAAATTAATTGACATAATATGTCACTATCTCTCTAAGTTAATTTTACTTGCATTATTTGAAATGTCAACGATTACAAATGTCAACGATTACATCATAAATCTAATTAATTTAAGTGTCAAGTAAAAAAATTATTTTTTTACGCTTTTTGTGGAATTTCTAATTATAAGGTTTGTACTTAGAGTCACTATAAGTGGTTCTTTTCCTGAATTCGTGCTGGCATTTTCTATTTTCTTTATTAACATTTCACCAGCAGTTGAACCCAGATTGTACACAGGCTGACTCACCACAGTAAGCGGCGGATTTAAAATTGGCGCCCAATCTGAATCATCAAAACCAATAATACCTATATCACCTGGTATTTTAAGGCCCATTTCTCTAATAGTTATAAGAGTACCCAGAGTTATATCCAGGTTTGTTGCAAAAATTGCCTCAGGTTTATTTGAGTTTTTCAGAAGCTCTTTTGCTAAATTAATGCCGCTTCTCTTTTTAAAGTTACCGATTTTTATAAGACTGTCATCTTTTGGTATGTCTGATTCTCTTAATGCTTTTAGGTATCCGGCAAGCCTTCCTCTCCCTGTTGTTCTGTCCGTAAAGCCATTTATGATCCCAATTTTTCTATAACCCTGGTTTATTAAGTATTTTACGGCTTTATATGCTCCATTTTCATTATTTACCAGCACCGCATCACAATCTACATCATCTACCAACCTGTCCAAAAGGACCACTCTGGTTCCTGATTCCAGCAGCCAATTGATATATTTAGCATTTTTCCCTGTTGGTGTGAGGATTACACCATCTACTCTGTTAGCTTTTAAAATTTTAAGATATCCCAATTCTTTTTCAGGATTGTCATCACCATTACAAAGAATTGTGTTGTAGCCAGACTTATTGGCCACATCCTCAACTGATTTTGCGATTATGGAATAAAATTGAGATAATACATTTCCTATTATTACGCCGATAGTATTTGTCTTTCTCTGTCTTAGATTTCTTGCAACAATATTGATTTCATAGTTCAGTTCAGAAATGGCCTTTAGCACTTTCTTGCGTGTTTTTTCTTTAACACCCGGGTAGTCTCTTAATACTCTTGAAACAGTTGCAGTAGATACTTCTGCTTTTTGTGCAACAGTTTTTATATTTACTTTCAATAAACCAACCTCAATAATTTGTTATCGTTTACCTTAACAAGTATCTAACAATTTTTTGTCAACGTTTACATTTTATTATATTAACCTTGCTATATTTCTATGTCAAGAAAAGAATATTAACACAGAACAGATAGGCTTTGGATTATTACGTGAGTTGGGCCAGGCAGACACTCTGTACTAAAAATACAATCATATTATTAATACCGACTTTTGTAATTCAATCCACTTCTCATCAAAGAATATTCTTTATCATATTGCCTCATATGCATTATACGTGGTATAATGCTGTTTATATACGTGGAGGTGCCAGATGACAAAAACTAAATTAACTTTATATGTAGATAAAAGCATCAGCAAAAAAGCTAAAAAAATATCAAATATTTCAGGCAAATCTATTTCATCTATGGTAAGTGATTATTTTAATTATAAAGAAGAGCAGTTCCTTAAATATAAAATATCTGAGTCAGTAAATAAATGGATTGGAATTGCAAAAACCGATAAAACCTATAAAGAATTAAGGGATGAATTAATATCTGATAAGATCAATGGCATATGAAAACTTTTATTGACACCAATATATTATTAGACGTGGTAGTTAAAAGAATTCCTCATTATACTTATAGCTCATATATTTGGGATTTTATAAAAAAGGATCTAATCCAGGGATATATTTCTGCAATTACCATAAATAATCTTTATTATATTTTAAGAAAAATCACAGGAAATAATCTTGCAGGTAAGTTTATTGATGAGATACTGGAAGACTTTACCATAGTCTCTCTTACTAAAGATATACTGATCCAGGCAAGAATGATAAAAAATAAAGATTATGAAGATGCTATACAATACTTTTCCGCTATAAATGCAGGATGTGGATTCTTAATCACCAGAAATAAAAAAGATTTTTTATCAGCAGGTTTGAATATTGTATCCCCAAAAGAGTTTATAAAAAAAATATGCATCTAAAGAACATCACCGGAAGAAGACTTAAGAAACTATTTTTATTAATAGCTTTTTTAGCTTTTATAATCTCTCCATTTTGGTACGGTTTTATTTTTGAACCTAATAATATTCGAATAGAAAAAATAGATATTGAAATAGAAAATCTGCCGGAAGAATTTGAAGGAACGAAAATAGTCCATTTGACTGATTTTCATTCTAAAAGTTTTGGTAAAAGAGAAAAGAAAGTTATCAAAATAATAAAAGAGATAAAACCTGATTTTATTTTTATCACGGGAGATTTTATTGATGGCTCAACCGAAGATTTTGATTCCTGCCAGAAATTCTGGCGAGAACTGAGCAGCCAGCATCAAGGAAAAATTTTTGGCGTTTTAGGGAATCACGAATATTGGATTGGTTCTCCGAATATTGCCGCTATAAAAAAATTACTGGAAGAAGGCGGAATTCCTATTTTAAATAATGAGAATAGAAAAATATTTAGAGATGAAAAATATATTTATCTATTAGGCGTTGACGATCCTGATTCGGAATTAGACGATTTGCCGAAAGCGATGATTGGCACGGAAGAAAATATCCCCAAAATTCTGCTGGCGCATTCGCCGGACATTATTGATAATTTGCAGGGAGAAAAAGTTGATTTGATTCTTGTCGGCCATACGCACGGCGGGCAAGTTGTAATACCGTTCATAAGACCATTTTGGACCCCAACAAGAAACCACGGCAAATACGCCAGCGGATTATTTAAAGTCAACGAAACAAATTTATATGTCAATCGCGGAGTTGGATTAGTTCCAGCTTTACAAGTGAGATTCAATTGCCCGCCGGAAGTCGCGGTGGTGGAATTAAGAGGAAAATAATCAATATCAAAAATGCATAATGGAGAAAAATGGGCAGAGTGCAGAAAATCAATGGCTACCTTTTCATAATTTTATTTCTAATTCTCATTATAACTTTTTTTACCCGTAATAATATACGGAATGTAGACAAAATCACGGATGAGGCCACAAATCAACCTGTTCAAAAAGAAATATCAAATATGGAAGAAATTGAATTTGAAAAGGATGGTTATTTATGGCAGCTTACGCCTCTTTATGATTATGAGATAAGCGGTCTTGTTGTTGGTAGAATGAATTATCAGATATTCAGCATTAATAGATATACCAGTTTGCTCCCTGTTGATCTGGGATTGATCTGGGGCAGCAATGTTGCCAATAAAGTCTATCAGGATAAGCGAATCAAATTCAAGCAGGACTCCCGCTGGTGCTGGGTCTGGTGGAATGAAGGTGCAGTTTTCAACCTCAATGAATTCTCTAATAATCATCTATTTACCAGGGACGAAGATTTGAGCAATAAAGCTAAGAAAATTAATCGTGGCGATCAAATTACAATCAGAGGAAAACTGGTGAATATTAAAGCTGTCCCGCTGGAGGATAATGGGGTATCCGGGCAAAATACTATTACCTGGAAGTCAAGTACAACCAGAAAAGATAATGGCGCAGGGGCATGTGAAATTATTTATGTCGAAGAGATAGAAGTCGTAAAAAAAAGGCAATGTACTCTCTCATTCTTTGTTCTGGTTTAGTTTTTATGGATTGATTTTAATAATTATTTGGAGCATAGCTTATTTTTTATATAGTACTAATAGGCGGCCAAAGACTAATTCCTGACTCAATTCACCTCGAATCCCTGTTAAAACCCTTGACTGCCAATTAAATTTCAGTAAAAAGGGAATAAAAATGAAAAATCATAAAATTAAAGTTGCTATCATGGCTTCAATATGCTTATTATCCCGCCCACAAACTTTTCAAGTTCCTCAAGGCCCTTATCAAGATCATCTGCTTTCAATATGATATCAAGGAGTTTGCTTCCCATTATGATACCATCGCACTTATCCTTTATTTTCACTACCTGATCGGCACTGGATAGTCCAAACCCGAGTGCAAGTGGCAGATCTGTCACAGATCTCAGATCCTCCAGAAATCCTTCCAGCTCTACCGATAGGCCCTCCCTGGTGCCTGTAATTCCCTTTAATGATACGCAGTATACAAAGCCCCTGCCTGCCCTGCCAATATCAGAGAGCCTTGAAATATCGGAAGTCAGGGATGCTATCATGATATTGTCTATGCCGCTCTGTTCAAAATATCCGCTGCAGGCCCT
>CBDUUS010000085.1:0-5637 GCA_965370465.1 uncultured bacterium
TGATCTTATATATTATAAAGGCCGGCCCGGTAAAAAGTCCCGGCTGCTGCCCTCCTATAATAGCTACTGAACCGCTGCAGGCAAGCTTCTCTATATTTTCAAGGGTCTTTTCCCCTGCATTATGATACTTATTATTTTCCCTCAGGATGTCTGCAAGGACTTTCCTTTTACTATTATCATAAGAGCCTGCTATCTTTTTTATCCGGTTGGTATAGCTTTCTATATTACCGGGGTCATACCTGAAATATCTCTTAAGTTTTGGGAAATCAAATATATAATCTTCAAATAATTTATTATAATAAAACCTGCTATTTCTAATTCTTTCAGTACTAAACATTTTGCCCACGGACAACTCCTTTAAAAAATCTGTGCCGGATAAACAATAAACCAGCTACAATTATTTTACTTAATATCATATAATTATCCAAACAAAACAGCATATTTATGAAAGAATCAAACCCTATTTTAAAAATGCATTTCAAGAACCCGCAAAATGCAGGAATACTTGAGCAGTATAACTGCCTGGGGAAAGATAGCAGCCTCTTTTCCGGAACAAATATAGTATATTATGGTTTTGTAAAGGATGGGATAATAAAGGATATCAGTTTCAGGGCCTCTGACTGCAGCTATTTAATTGCTGCTTCAAGCCTGATAACGACACTTGCAAAAAATAAGGGCTTTCTCCATGCGGCAAAAATATCAAGAAATGATATTGAGGAGAAGTTAGGCAAGTTCCCGGCCGGCAAAAAAGATTCTCTCAATACCGCTGTCGGGGCATTCTATAATATGCTGTCCTCCTATATGCCAGATCTGGCTAAAAATAAATTATATCCGGAAGTAGATAAAAGAGTTGCAGTAGCCATGAGCGGAGGAGTCGACAGCTCCATAGCTGCAAAAATACTTAAAGACAGGGGTTTTGATCTGATAGGCATCACCATGAAGATAGTCCCGGATGATACTTTACCTTCTCAAAAACGTATTACATCATGGATGACCGCCGATATTGAATCCGCCCGGAGTGTCTGCGATATGCTCGATATCCCGCATCTAATCATAGATCTTTCAAATAGTTTCGAGGAAAAAATAATAGAGCCATTTTGTAATGCATACCTTGAAGGAAAGACGCCAAATCCATGCATAGAATGCAATAAACTTATAAAATTCGGCCTGCTGCTTCAAAACTGCCGCAGCCTCGGTGCAAAATATATGGCGACCGGCCATTACTGCCTGATAGAAAAAGACAAAAGCGGCCAGACTTTCAAAGTCAGAAAAGGCAGGGACCTTTTTAAGGAGCAGAGCTATTTCTTCTGGAAGCTTGACCAGTCTCAGCTGATGCACATAAAAACTCCTATTGGAGCTTTTACAAAAGAACAAATAAAGAATAAGTCCAGTAACCTTCTATCTCTTCTTGAAGGAAAAGAAGAGAGCCAGGATATCTGTTTCATTGCTGAAGACAGGTATCAGGATTTTTTAAATAGAAGGACCGGAAAAATAAAAAAAGGCAGAATACTTAATACAAAAGGAGAATATCTTGGAGATCACCGCGGATTTCCATATTATACTATAGGGCAGCGCAGGGGCCTTGGCATAAGCCACAGCAAACCATTATATGTAAAGAAGATCATCCCGGAAGAAAATCTGATAATCGTTGGAGAAATAGAAGAACTGACCCGGGACCATGCATATCTTGAAGATATAAATTTCATATCCGGTAAGCCGCCTTCAAAGGAATTTACCGCTGATGTGAAGATAAGATACAGTTCTCCCGGGATCCGTGCAAGAATAGTTTTAGAAAAAGATAATAAGGCGACAGTATATTTTAGTAAACAGGTAAGCTCTATTACTCCCGGCCAATCAGCCGTATTCTATGATGGAGACATTTTGCTTGGAGGCGGCATAATAACAGGCTGATCTCATAGCGGATCAAAATCATTTCTTTTCATATACAGGACATGCGGCTATTCCCCATATGCCCGGACCTGTATGGGCAGCCATTACAGATGTCATCCTGGTCATTACAAAGTCATCGGCATCGATCTGCCGATCATCCTCTATAAATCCCCTGAGCCTTTCAGCTGGTCCGGCATCATTCCCATAACATATCCCTATCATGCATCTGCCCATATCCGAACGGATGATATCCGACCTGATAAGGGTATAGAGCTGTCTGATTGAGACCCTTTTGTTTAAACAAAATTTTTTCAGCTTCAGCTTTCCAGCCGGACTAAAAGCTATAACAGGCTTAAGCACCATTGCCTTTCCTATAAATTTTGCCAGAAAAGGTGCCCTGCCCCCTTTTAAAACATACTCGAAGTTATCAAAAGTAGCATAGAAATAGCTGGATCTTATCATCTTTTCTATTAATTCATCTATTTCCTCTTCTGCTGCTCCGGATCTTGCAGCACGGGCCGCTGATAGCACTATAAAACCTTCGCCAATAGCTGCTTTTTTGGAATCTATTACCTTTATATTAACACCTTCTATAGATTTGCTTGCAGCTATTGCGGAATTTATCGTTCCCGAAAGGATCGAACTCAGATGTATGGAATATATGATATCGGGATCTTCATTTTTTTTGAGGTCCTTATAGACTTTTATGAAATCATTTACGGTAGGTGTCGAAGTCTTTAAAGTCTGTCCCGATTGCAATTCTTTATAGACCCTGTCCGGTCCTATCTCAATATTTTCCTTATAGGAATTGCCATTAAAACTGATATACAGCGGAACGACTTTTATATTATATTCTTTAATGAGACTATCAGGCAGATCCGCAACTGAATCGGTCACTATTGCAATTTTTTTTGCTTCTTTTACCATATATAAATACTCCCCTGAATATAAATATTAATCCTCTACCCACCAATGTCCTGTACTTTATTTTACCATATTTTAACCGTATATTATCATGTTTTTCTGATACATTTTTTTTATACTTGAGTTACTGATCTGACTGGAAAAAAACAGCGTGAAAATAAAATTAAAAACAAAAATTAAAAATAAAATTTGACATCATAGAATATTTTTGCTATATTGTATCTACCTTAAAAAAGGAGGTAACTTTAAGAAGTGGCTGAACCGGACCAACGAAAGAAGGTAAGCAGTAAGTCAATATTCTGAAAAGAACCTGAGAAAAGTTTTAAGGATGAGACCCCGAGATGTTGAGTAGCCTAAGGCGTGAGCAATGGCAAAAGATAATTCGGGGTTTTCTTTTTGTAAAAAAAATTTTAAAATCATAAAAATATCATTATTCTATATCTAAGGAAGGACAAGATGATTCATCCTAAATATGCTTTTTTTAAAGGTAAAATAATGCCTATCGGAGAAGCAAAAATCGATATAAGGACACATGCCCTTCAGTATGGAACCGGGATTTTTGAAGGTATTAGAAGCTATTGGGATGATGCTGTAAAGAGCAGTTATGTTTTCAGGATGAGGGAACATTATGAGAGACTGATATTAAATTCAAAAATATTAATGATAGAGATCAAATACAGCATTGATGAACTCTGCGATATAACTCTTGAACTTCTAAAGAAAGAACAATATACAGATGATGCATATATAAGGCCTTTTGCCTATAATAGCGGATTAAACATCGGTCCAAAACTTATTGGAAATGAGCAGGACCTTTTTATTTATTCAATGCCTCTGGGGATGTATCTTGACACTAATAAGGCAATAGCTGTATGTACTTCATCCTGGGACAGACTATCTGATAATGCTATTCCTCCCAGAGCAAAAATATCGGGTTCTTATGTGAATGCAGCACTTCAGAAGACAGAAGCTGTCTTGAATGGATATGATGAGGCCATTGTACTATCAACAGATGGCAGGCATGTAAGCGAAGGCAGCGCTATGAATGTGTTTATGGTGCGTGGCGGCAAGCTGGTCACTCCCCCTGTGACAAATGATATACTTGAGGGTATAACCAGAAATACTATAATCGAACTCGCAGAGAAAATAGTAGGCATGGATGTCATCGAAAGGCCGATGGACCGTACCGAGCTCTATATTGCCGATGAGCTTTTCTTCTGCGGTACGGGAGCTCAGGTCTCTCCTATAGGTTCTGTCGATAAAAGGACCGTTGGAGATGGCGGAATGGGCCCTGTTACAAAAAAACTGCAGGATCTTTATTTTGATGTAGTAAAGAATAAGATCGATGAATATTCCCACTGGTGCACTAAAGTATAATTCAAACAATCTTTTTTAATATAAAAATCCGGCACTATGTCATGCCTTTTATATTTAGATAACTTTAATTTACTTAAAAAAATGTTTTCTAAGCATTCTCATCGAAAGGACCGAATCCTGTTTTTTAAGTATCTCTTCAATTTCTAACTCATCCAGACCCTCTAATATATTTCTTATCTGCTTTACAAACTCGATTGACTCTGTCGCTGCACCCAGCGGATCTTCTCTGTAAGGGAACATATCAAGTACCAGGGGTCCGTCATAGTTAACCTTTTCCAGCCAGTATAGAAACTCTGCCAGTTCAAATGGATGGATAGAGCCTGCCATCATATCATCATCCCATAGCTTATAATTATCATTTAGATGTACATAAAACAGCTTATTATCTGCCAGCGTGCATATAGCCAGTGACTCTGCAATATTCTCCCCTGCAATATAGGCATGGCCCGTATCTACAAGTACACCGACATTATCTTTTTTTACCCTGTTTACTACAAGAAGCATGGAAGCAGCTGATGCTGTAAACAGATGGGTGCGGGGCTCTCTTGGCTTGTATTCAAGGGCGATTTTTATATCTTTGCGGGCTGCATAATCAGCTGCTTTTTTAACTGTATCGAATATACGGTTCCATCCCAATATATAATCAGTCTGAAAGGGATAGTCATATCCGTCCTGGCCAAGCCATAGATTTAACATGCCGCAGTCAAGTGTGTCCGCCATATCGATTGCTTCGACTATCTTTTGCCAGGCAAGCTCTCTTGACTTTTTAATAGGTGAGGTCACAGAACCCCTGCCGAATTCAGGAAGGGATGCCACATTAGCGGTTACAATAAAAGTTTTAAGACCATGGTCGTTTAAAGTCTTTTTTACACTATCAATGTTTTTAGGATTTACATCCCAGTCACCATAAAGGTCCACTCCTTTTATATCTTCTATTTTAGAGATAAGTTCTATCTTTTCTTCAAAAGAAGTGGGCTTTTTATAACCCTGTGACAGGAACCTGTCGGAGCACTGGCTCCACAGCGCTATGGTTGTCCCGAATTCTACATTTTGCCTTATCTTCATCAGTGTTCCTTTCTATTTTATATATCTTCTTTTTTATCGATCTAAATTTAAGTTATTTCATATTTGATCCATGTTTTTATTGTTTCGTCTGGATCTATTTCAATATAATCCCTGTGTCTTTTTATATCATCTTCTTCTATATAATGATTACTCTTTGGAAATACCCTATATTACTTAAGAAATAATATTATTTCAATTGCTTTAGTACCTCCCGGGTAACTTTTTCAATTATATATCCACTATTTGATTTACTTACTTGTGAATTATCATTCCCTTTATATGTGGTCTCTTCGCCAAAGGCATCTCTGTTATCCATATCTATATCTTTTAAAAACTTAGGAATCTTGTTACTCATTTTCCAAAGACCTTTCTTTATTTCTT
>CBDUUS010000086.1:0-5632 GCA_965370465.1 uncultured bacterium
CCCTGTCATAAAAGTAGGAGTCAGGTGCACCCCTTCCGATCTTTTATAAGGGTTTCGGATAAAGATCTAAATTTCAATAATTCTGTCGGCAAACCCTATAACGTTCTTTCTATGAGATATGAGAACCACTGTGTGTCCGGCAAGTCCCGTGCGAAGATTCTTCATTATCAGGACTTCATTCTCATAATCCAGGCTGCTAACAGGCTCATCAAGCAGGATTACTTCATTGTCCTGTAAAAAGATTCTCGCAAGGCCGATCCGCTGTTGCTCTCCGCTTGAAAAACGCTCCCCCTTCTCTCCTGCAATAGTTCCATAACCGTCCGGAAGGCTCAGAATGAATTCATGGATACCGGCTTTATCTGCAGCTCGATAGACATCCTCATCCGAGGCCCCTTCGTCAGCCAGCTTAATATTTTCCATCACAGATACATTGAATAGGACGGTTTCCTGAGTAAAGTAAGAAACACTTCTTCTTAATCTGTTTAGCTTCAGTCTTTTAAGGGACCTGCCATTAAGAAGCATACTCCCTTTTATGGGGTCAAAAAATCTCATCATCAGATACAGGATCGTACTCTTCCCCCTCCCGCTTTTTGCACTCAGGGCACTCACTTTTCCCTTCTCTAACCGAAGATTAAATTTCTCAAAGATTAACTTTTTATTATCTGGATAGGTAAAATCAATGCAGGCAGCTTCCGGGGCATCTTCCACTTCAAAACTGGTAATACAGTCCTCTTCATTTTCAACAGCCGGTATTTCATCGATTAGAGCAAATATCCTTTCAGCAGCAGCCGAAGTATTGACCAGGCTGTTTGACAGGAGCATCAGGCTGATCAGGGGACCAAAAGAAGTCATGCTTATAACAATGACAATCACAATACCGGCTATGTCTATATTACCAATTCTTAACAAATATATAGCTATGGCTATCACTGCGGCCATAGCAGAAATCATTACAATTTCAACAAAGGCCACAAGCCAGCCCTCATTGTTCCGTATTTTCTTATAGCTTTCTCCAGATTTTTTGGTATCTTTTAGAAGCTGAAGAAACTTTTCTTCTTCCTTATTAAAAAGAATCAGCTCCCTCAAACCCTGCAGGTTCTCAAGAAATGAGCTATTCATATCAGAAATCCTACTCCTGTACTCCCTGCCGGATGATGATGCATATTTGAATGACAGAACAGGTATCAATAGCCCCATTAGCAAATAAAATGGAAGAAGCACTAAAGGAAAAAGTATATTTATAGTTCCTAAAACAATAAGTATTATCAGTGGAATAATAATTGCCATCATAATCGGTGCAAGAGTGTGTGCAAAAAATATTTCTATAAATTCTACATCCGATATTGCCGCAGAGCAGATATCCCCGGTCTTTTTATCAAGCAGCTTTGCAGGAGCAAGTCTGTTGATCGCACAGAAGATTTTTCTTCTAATATTGAAAAGCAGTCTGAAGGCAATATCATGTCCGAAATAATGCTCGCCATAGCGGAGCCCTCCGCGGACAAGACCGCAGACCACTGCTGCTACAGCAGGGACCAGTGGAAATGTTTCCCCTCTTATGATCTGTGCGGCAGACAGAGCAGAGAAAGCCATAAGCCCGATCGAGCTTAGATGTCCCGTAGTACCAAAGAAGAGTGACTGCAAAAGAAGTCTCCTGTAGGGTCCGACCAGCCTGCCCAACCGGATGAAATGTGCAGCTGTGTTAAAAAATCTCTTACTCATACGTACTCTCCATCGATTCAAGCGATTTCGATTTTTCTGTATGACAGATCTTACCGTCCCGGATTGTTAAAATATCATCAACTCCATCAAGCATCGACTCCCGGTGGGAAATAATAAAGACAATCTTGTCCGCAGGAAGACCATAGATAGTCTTCTTGATAATATCCTCACTTACTGAGTCTACGCTGCCAGCAGCTTCATCAAAAATAAATACATCGGGATCAAGGAGTATGGCCCTCGCAATAGCAAGTCGCTGTCTCTCTCCGCTTGAAAGCATGGAGCTGCTCTCACCAGTCTGCTTCATCAGGTCCTGACTGTCTTTTACGAGGGATTCAAGCCCGGCTCTCCTGCATGCATCAAGCATCTCCCCGGTTCCAGCTTCATGGCGGACCATTTTAAGATTGTCTTTAATCGTGCCATTAAAAATCCAGCTCCTATCATCGACCAGAGTTATTTTCTTTCTTAAGACCTTCAGGGGGATCTGTTTTAATGAAAGACCGCCAAACCTTATTTCCCCTGATATCGGATCGTGGAACCTTAGTATCATCCGTCCGAGCGTACTTTTTCCACAACCTGAATTACCGGTTATCCCAAAAACTCCTCCCTCGCTAAATCTGAAAGTTGCCCCTGAGAGGATATCCGGGAGCTGCTGACCATATGAAAATACAACATTATCAAACTCTATTTCGGAGAACTCCGGTACCTGGCCCTGTTTCAGCTCTTTTACCGGCTCTTCAGATTCAAGAAAGGCAGTTATCTTTTTCCCTGCCTGTATCCCGTTTACTCCGGCATGAAAGTATGAACCAAGTTTTCTTATCGGAAGGAAAAATTCCACCGAGAGCATCAAAAGTATTATAAAGCCCTTTATCCCCACTCTTCCGCCATTAAAACTATAAATTGCCAGAAAAATTCCCACACCGGCAAAACCGTAGACGAGTGTATCCATCACCGTTATCGAGGTAAGCTGCATACGCAGGAGCTCCATGGTAGAGTTCCTGAATTTCCACGCTCTTGATTTCATGTCATTAAGCTTCTTTTCCGACCGGTCGAAGAGCTTCAGGGTAATTATTCCCTGAAGATTTTCAAGAAATTCCGAGGAAAGCCGCTCATAATCATTCCAGTAGCCAGTCATTGATTTTGCGGCCCATTTTGAGATAAATACCATGGAAATAGGAATTATGGGAACAGCTGCAAGCAATACCCATGCATAAACCGGAAAAATAGGCAGTATGAAGGCAAAGAGAATAAAAGGAATAATAAAGCTATAGATAAGCTGCGGGAGGAAACGTCCAAAAAAGTTTTCCATTGCTTCGACTCCGTCTATGCTATTAGTTATGATCTCAGCAGTACCGCTTTTATTCACATAACCAGGACCTAAAATTTTTATCTTTTTAAAAATTTTTTTTCTGATGGAGTATTTTATCCCCAATGATATCCTGCACGAGAAAGTACTCTCCAGTTTTGAAGCTGCTGCCTTAACGATCAGGACTCCTGTTAGAATAAGAAAAAACCATAATACTTTATATGCTTCGAAACTCCCCGTGTAAATACTTTCTATAAAACCCGCAATAATAAAAATTTGAAGGATATAAGCCGCTCCATTTAAAAATTGCATTGCTGAAGTCAAAATAATCCATCCAATTGAATCTGATCCGAGCCTTAATAATCTGTTTTTAAACAAATCCGGCCTCCTTGACTTTTTCTCCTGGCTTCATTTTTCTGAGAATTAATAGATTTATTGCAAGAGTCCCAAGCTCTATAAGGCCGGCAATCAAAAAAGCTCCGGTAAAATCAGAAACAGAAAGCATCATCCCTCCAAGCAGAGCTCCGCAGACCATGCCAAGATTGCCGAAAAAGTTAAAAAATCCCATTGCGAGCGAATTTTCATCTGTTGCCACTATATCCCCCACCAGTGCAGAATTCGGCGGACCGGTAAACCCGGAAAATATACCGAGAAAGAAAAACAGGATAATAAGCAGATTAAGACCCGCTCCTGCAGCCGGACCGGTTAAACATAGAAGTATTCCGTACCCTATGCTTCCTGTGATAAGCAATTTAAATCTCCCGATCCTGTCAGATAGTCTTCCTATGGGATACTGAAGAATAATGAAAGCAAGTCCGTTTATTCCAAGAAGCATTCCCCTGTATTCTGGTCCCAGCTCAAGGATCTCTCTGAGCATTAATGGCACCATAAATATAATAAATCCCATGTGCAGCCTATCTACAAAATTAAACAATGCAGGAATTATCAGTTTTATCCTCTTTCTTGCAAACATGAAGGATTGGATCAGGGAAGGCTTAATATTCCCGGCCCTGACAGGAGGATCCGATATTAGAAAAATTGTTACCAGAACTGCGATCGCACATTGTATTGAGGCTGCATAATATGGAGTAAAAACAGAAATATTTGCAAGGATGCCGCCTATCACAGGACCCAGCCCCATTGCCAGCGACATAAATATACCAAAGAATCCCATATTCCTGCCCCGGTTTGTATCATCTGAAAGATCAAGTATCAGAGTCATCAGGGTCTGCCAGGCAGTTACGCTAAAAATCCCCTGGAAAAATCTCAGGCAGAGAAGCACGCTATAGCTATCAACCACAGGCATCAGCAGCGTAATGATCGAAACGCCGGCAGCGCCAATAATAATAAAAGTCTTTCTCAGACCTGTTCTTGCACCGAGATAACCAGCGATGAGGCCGAATATCAGATAAGCCGCATATAATAAGGAATCAAAGAGTGAAAAACTAAAGGCTGTTATCCCTTCAAATCTATCAATAATAAACTCTGCTTCATTTGGGTGAATAAGAGCGGTTGAAGATACTATTAGCATTATCGCAATACTGATGAATAAGATTTCACGAAGACCCTGTTTTTTCATCCTGCATTATTCCTTTTAATCATGTTTACAATAAGATTGTTCATAAAATACCTGAGAGTTAGAAGCGGACTTTTTAGAAAGATTCCTGGTCCAGCATATTTCATTACTTCTTTAATTAAGCTCCGCTCGGATTCTCCATAACAATGCACCCTGCAGCTGGAACAGGATATTCCGCTGTCACCAGGAGGACAGCGATCAATTTTCATATTCGCATATTCCTCAAGTCTTGAACAAGTCTGGCAATTCCCGACTCTGTGATGTTTGGCAGCACAAAAAATTGTAATCATCTCATGGATGAGCTGTTTTTTTACCGCTCTCTTCATTATTGCCAACATTTTACTACTCTATTTTTTCTTTTATATCCTTTTCTTTAAGAAAAGATTTTCAGGGTAGTGTAAATAAAATACAACAAACTTATATCACCCTAATATTGTTTTGTCAATCTAATATATAGAGATTTTAAAGTCTGCTTATTATAAATTTGGCCAGTATAAGATCCATTGACCTTTTGTCATCATTACACAGATCTATATTTATGTCTTTTCCCGGTAGCGCTACGGCGGAAAGGTCTGCCGTCAATATTATACCGCTCTAAATTTCTGTGCTTTAGAGCAAGTTGCTCTTAAAATACTAAATCTTTCTTTTCTGCTGTTAACTTTACCAAATTTAAGCCTTAAACTTACTTCTGGTATTATGATTACCAGGAGTAAGAGGGTATTATTCTTAAGCATTCAATTGCTTCTTATACTTATCTTGCAGGTAAGTTCTTGTTTTAAATTAAGATCAGCTCTCTTTCTCCTTTTAGTTTGATGGCGGTATTTTTATCACTCGAACAGGTTTATTTTCTGTGTTAGAGAAAAACGATTTTTACTTTGTGTTTTCTATCCCGGGAATTTTGAAACTTTTAACCCCCATGCTTCAGCTTCTTCCCTTACATCTTCAATGTCATCATCATCAACTTTATAGCTTTCAGCGACAAGCTCAGCACCACATTCTTTAAGTTTTTCTGTAAGAATATTCACTGCCTCACA
>CBDUUS010000087.1:0-5534 GCA_965370465.1 uncultured bacterium
ATTTTCTTCCCGGTCAATTTGTAGAATTAACTGTTTTTGGACTGGGAGAGGCGCCTTTCTCGATACCTTCATCTCCAAACAATAAGGAATCCTTCCAGCTATGCATAAGAGATGCCGGAAATGTATCCGGCGCGCTTCACAGGATGCAGACTGGAGACAAGATCGGTATAAGGGGTCCTTATGGAAAAGGTTATTTTCCTTTTGATAGGATGCGGGGGAAAGATGTGATAATTGTTGCTGGCGGACTTGGCCTGGCACCTGTGATGTCGCTTATAAAGACTATATTGGAAGACAGGGAAAATTATAAAAGACTTGTCATAATATATGGTACGGTCGATCCTGCAAATATTCTTTTCAAAGAGGAGATTGAAAGCTGGAAAAAAAGAGATGATATAGAACTCAGCCTTACTGTGGATAATCCGGACGAAGCATGGCAGGGAGAAGTCGGTGTTGTTACTAATCTTATACCAGGCTTAAACTGCGGATCAGATGCATATGCAGTAATATGCGGACCTCCGGTCATGTATAAGTTTGTAGTGGCTGAATTTGAAAAAAAGAGCATAAAACCGGAGAATATATTCCTTTCCCTTGAAAGAAGAATGGAATGCGGTGTTGGAAAATGTAATCACTGCCATGTAGGCAATAAACTTTCCTGCATAGACGGGCCCGTATTCAGTTTGTGGGAAATTAGAAACTTAAAGGAGGCTATATAAATGAGTAAGCCAAAAGTAGGAGTTTTTGGAATGACGGGCTGCGGCGGATGCCAGCTTGAATTATTGAATTTTGAAGAACATCTTCTGGATCTGATCGGAGCAGTTGATCTTGTACACTTTACTGAAGCTATAACAGAGTATTCCGATGATTATGATATCGCACTGATAGAAGGATCTATCAGCTCGGAACATTGTGTGGAGAGGATCAAGAAAATAGGAGATATAGCAAAAATAGTTGTAGCTTTGGGTTCCTGTGCAGTAAATGGCGGCCTTAACTGCATGAAAAATATTTATGGTCTGGAGAAGGCAAAAGATCTTGTATATGGTGATAAAAAAGATTGGATCGACTCCATAGAGGTAAAGCCTGTCGATGCGTATATAAAGGTTGATTATTATGCAAGGGGCTGTCCTATAAACAGGTTTGAGATAATTGATATAATAAGATCTCTTATTATAGGTAGAAAGCCGGAAATACCAAATTATCCGGTCTGTATAGAGTGCAAAAGAAATGGAAATACCTGCGTTTATGAATTGGGAAAGACCTGCCTCGGGCCAGTGACCAGAGCTGGCTGTGATTCAAGATGTCCCAATAGTGCTGTTGGCTGTGATGGTTGCAGGGGACCCGTTGATGATCCAAATATGAATGCACAAAAGGATCTACTGGCCGAGCGCGGCCTTAGCGTAGATGATATGTTGGCTGAATTAAATCTTTATAATGCCTGCAAAGGCAGGGCTATTGAACAAAAATAATCGGAGGTAAATTTTCATGGCAGATAATATAAATATAGAAATATCAACGCTTTCAAGGGTTGAAGGCCATGGTGATCTGGTTTTAAATATTAAAGATAAAAAAATAGAAAAGCTTATCTTTAGAATTCCGGAATCACCAAGATTTTTCGAAGCTATGCTGGTGGGAAAGAACTGGGATAAACCATCTCATATAACATCCAGGATATGCGGCATATGTTCGGTTGCGCATACTTATGCTTCGATACGGGCCACTGAAAGTGCGCTGAATATTGTTCCAAACGATATGATACTGAAGCTCAGGAAGCTTATTTTCCATCATGAGATAGTACAGAGTAATGTACTTCATGTATATTTCCTTGCTGTACCGGATTTTCTTGGAGTAGGAAGCGTGGTTCCACTTGTAGAGACTCATCCGGAAGTAGTAAATATAGCATTGCGCCTGAAAAAGGTTGCAAATGATATGGTAAGGATAATCGGAGGAAGGGCCGTTCATCCGATAAGGACCGTTGTTGGCGGCTTTACAAAGCTTCCCACAGAGGAAGAGATGTATCAGATGAAAGATATGCTGAATGCGACATATGCTGACCTGGAGACTTCTGTTTCAGTTTTTAAGACATTGGAGCTCCCGGCATTTGAAAGAGAGACAGAATATATTTCTCTCTCAAACAAAGAGGAGTATGCCCATTATAATGGTAATATAAAATCTACTGATGGATGGGAAATAGATCCTGGCGATTATCTTGACAGGATAAATGAAAAGGTAGTTGAACATTCGACTGCAAAGCATTGCTGGGCCAGCAGAGATGCATATATGGTAGGCGCTCTTTCAAGGTTTAATAATAATCATGGACAGCTTTCTGATAAAGCAAAAGAGTATGCTGAAGAACTGGGGCTAAAAGCACCCTGCTATAATACTTATATGAATAATATTGCACAATTTGTAGAAGTGGTCCATAGCGTAGATGACAGCATTAAGCTAATAGATGAACTGCTTGAAGAAGGAATGGATGGATCAAAAGCAATGGTAGAAGTCAAACCAAAAGCAGGCAGAGGAGTAGGAGCTGTTGAGGCTCCCAGAGGCCTATTGATACATGATTATACATATGGCAGCAATGGAAAGATCGAAAAAGCAAATCTGATTATTCCTACAAACATGAACTATGCTAATATGGAAGCTGATATGAATACCATAGTGCCGGGTATAATCGAAAAATCAGAAGATGAAATAAGACTTGCATGCGAAATGATGATCAGGGCCTATGATCCCTGCATATCATGTTCGACTCATTTTTTGAATGTAAAACTTATTAATAAATAACTATTGATTTAATAAATGATTGATAGAAAAACCGATATTACCAGAGCCGATATAAAAATAATTGGCTTTGGTAATATATATATGTCTGATGATGGAATAGGAATTCATGTAATAAAGGAATTAGAAAAATTACAATATTTTAAGGATTTTGAGTTAATAGATGGCGGGACTTCAGGTATAGACTTAATATTCCATCTTCAAAATTCAAATAAGGTAATATTGGTTGATGCAGTTGACGCAGGGCAAGATATCGGCGAGATTATATTAATTAATCCTTATGATGTAAAAGAATTTATAACAGGCAGGGGCAAAAGTTATTCTCTGCATAGTTTTGATTTATCGGAAGTCTTGAAATTGACAAAGAAGCTTGGTTTGAATAAAAAATTAACCATAGTTGGAGTAAAGCCAGAGAATATTGGCTTTGGGCAAAATTTATCGTCTGTAGTAAAAAGAAAGATTCCTGAAATAATAGCTACAATAAAAAAAGAGACAGTTGCAAGGTAATTAGCATTAAGAGAAGAAATAAATAGGCAGCAGAGCAGACACGCTACTTATTGATATATCCATAAATCTTCCCATATATTGCCGCAACCTTTATAGGTTTCTTGTCTCGTTTAATAATTCAAACGAAAGCCCATCCAGTGCTTTATGGTATGATCTATATGAGAAATCATAGATTGAATAAAAGAATATTAATGATAAAATATATTTAATAGAATATTTGATAAAATAATTACAAATAGAAAGGACAAGTAAAAAATGGCAGAAAAAACGAAAGATATAATCGCAGATCTCATGGATGGTTTTAAAAGTCTTCAGGAAGAATCCCCGGAGTATTTTACAGCTTTCCAAAAATTTCTTGGTGAAGCTGAAAAAGAAGGTGCATTATCAACTAAAATAAAAGAGTTGATATCTGTTGCTCTGGGAATAACTTCTCAGTGCACATTTTGCATAGCGATCCATGTAAAAAAAGCTGCTGACGCTGGCGCAACCAAACAGGAGCTAATAGAAGCAGGCATGGTCGCTGGATTAATGGGCGGAGGTCCGGCAGTTTGTTACCTCAAGTATTTATTTGATGCTATTGATCAGCTTGGCATCGAATAGTAAAAATATTTATACTGTATTGAATTAACATATTCTTGGTAATTGTTCGCTGTATAATAGGTCAAGTATTCTTTTAGTGCCTAATTGTGTATTCAAGACAAGATTATCTTTACCCTTTTTGGATACTTCGCCTATTATACAGCTTTTTCTCCCATATTTACTCTTCTTCATAGCAGCCAATATTATATTTGCTTCATCAGGCCGAACGAAAGCGATCATCTTGCCTTCATTTGCAATATACAGTGGATCCATTCCAAGAAATTCGCATATGCCCAGCACTTCTTTTTTGATTGGAATTTTATTTTCATAAATATCGATCCGGCAATTTGAGACTTTTGCCAGCTCGATCAAGACAGTTGCAATCCCACCTCTTGTTGCATCCCTGAGGCAATGTATATTTTTAGAAACCTTTAGCATATCCTGCACCAATGAATTTAACGGAGCGCAGTCACTTATAATATCGGAACTAAAATTAAAATTATTTCTACTATTGATTACTGAGATCCCATGTTCGGCAATGCTGCCATTAATAATAACTTTATCTCCTTCCATGATATTTGAAGGGGAAATACTTATATTTCTCCCAATAGCGCCTATGCCGGAAGTATTGATAAAAAGCTTATCAGCGCTGCCTCTTTCAACTACCTTAGTATCGCCGGTCACTATGCTTATTTTACATTCATCTGTAACTTTTTTTATTGATTGCAATATTTTTTTTAAGTCTTTTATTTTAAACCCTTCTTCTATTATAAAAGAAAGACTTAATGCAAGAGGTATGCAGCCGGTAGTCGCCAGATCATTGATTGTACCGCAAATACTCAATTTTCCGATATCTCCTCCAGGAAAAAAAATAGGATTGACGATAAAACTGTCAGTGGTGAAAGCCAGTTTGCCGTTTATATCAGCCAGCACTGCACTATCTTCAAGCTTATTTAAGGTTTCATTTCCAATATGATCAAGTATAAGGCCGCTTATGAGTTTTGAAGTCTTTAAGCCGCCGTCGCCATGTGATAATTGAATAATATTGTCATTAAATTTTTTACTTGCTTTAATGATAGCCTTCCTTTATTAACTCTTTTATAATTTAACTCTCTCATATTTATAGTATGCCGCACAGGAGCCCTCACCTGAGACCATGCAGGGCCCCACAGGATTTTCAGGGGTACAGGACTTTGCAAAAAGCCTGCATTCAAAAGGTTTTAATATGCCCTTGAGTACATCTCCGCACTTGCATC
Source organism: uncultured bacterium (assembly GCA_965370465.1). GTDB lineage: Bacteria > Actinomycetota > Humimicrobiia > Humimicrobiales > Humimicrobiaceae > M55B120. The sequence continues at coordinate 5,121 of CBDUUS010000087.1, forward strand.
CAGGGGGTTCCTTTGAATCAATCGTCTTTACAGGGTATGATACGGCTGCTTCATATCTCATATACCTGTCCCGCAGCTTAAGGCCGGTTAAGGGGAGATTTCCGATACCCCTCCAGAAAGAATCTGCCGGCTCGAATATTTCTTCAATAAGAGCGATAGCAGTCGGATTTCCTTCAGGCTTTACCACGCGGTCATACTGTATCTGGACACTGGCCCTGCCTTTGCTGTATTGCTTTAGGATCATGTCTAATGACTCCAGTATATCAAGGGGTTCAAAACCTGATATTACACATGGTATATTATATTTATCTGCTATAAATTGATATGGTATGCTCCCTATTATGGCAGAAACATGCCCGGGACAGAGGAAAGCATCTATATTTATCTCCTTATCAAGAAGCAGCAGTTCAAGAG
>CBDUUS010000088.1:0-5400 GCA_965370465.1 uncultured bacterium
TCGAATATGATATAAAGCCAAATCTTATGCTGATGGGCAAGAAATACGGACCGATTATACCGGCCATAAAAAGGGCTCTTTAACAGGAGAGTTCGGTACAGATAGCCCTTAAAGTAAAAAATGAGAAAAATATAAAGCTTGATATTGATGGAAAGAAAATAGAGCTCGAACCAGGGGAGATCCTTGTAGAGATAAAAAATAGAGTTGATATGGGAGTAGAGACAGACGGGGAGTTTACCGTGGGGCTATCAACAAAAATATCGGATAAGCTGCTTGCAGAGGGTTTTGCGAGGGAGCTGGTCCATCATATACAGAACTTGCGCAAGGAAGCAGGATTCGAGATAGAAAATACTATAGATACGGTCCTCGAGGCTCCACAGGCTGAGAAGAAAATAATTGAAGACTACAGGGATTATATAGCGAAGGAGACCCTCTCAGATAAGTTTCCTGATGAGTTTGAAGATGATATGTATATAAAGGATGTAAAGGTCAATAAAGTAAGATTAAAAATTGGAATCAGAGTAGCGGGGAGTATTATATAAATGATGGATAAGGGAAAAAGAAATGTACTGATGAATGTATATTTTTTAATGACAGGCATTGCAGTACTGATACTTGACCAGATCACAAAATATCTTGTTATAGTGAATGTGGCGAGAGGCACCACGATGGAGCTAATACCGGATTTTCTTTATATAGTGAATGTGAAGAACACCGGAGCCGCTTTTGGCATATTCAATGACCATACAAAGATACTTACCATAATATCGCTTGTGGCAATAGTGCTCATAATAATACTAAAGGTGATCCTGGATCTTGATTATATCTTCTATAATGTCGCACTCGGCTTCATACTTGGCGGAGCGCTGGGAAACCTGGTCGACCGCTTCTTTGTAGGAGAAGTGACCGATTTTATAAGCTTTACCATATTTCCGCCTGTTTTCAATGTAGCTGACAGCTTTATTGTAATCGGCTTCAGTCTGATTATAATATTAATATTGAAAGAGTATTTAAAAAAGGGCAAAACCCGGGGAGTTGAGTAAAAAAGACGGCAACGGCCAAAACTTTCTAACTGATTCCGCCAGCGCGGGACAGAGGATAGATAAATTTCTATCTGACAATTTAAATGATATATCCCGCAGCCGCATACAGAAGCTTATCAATGAGGGAAAGGTGCTGGTAGGGGGCAGCCCTGTCTCAAAGAATCATAGGCTTGCAGAAGGCGACAATATCGGGATCTCAGAGCTTTCTACAGATTCCGGCCAGGCAGATATAAATCCTGAAGCAATAGAGCTCAGTATCATATATGAGGATGAACATATACTTGTAATATCAAAGGAAGCCGGCATGCTTACCCATCCCGCATCGGGAAATACCGGGCATACCCTTGTAAATGCGCTTCTCTATCACTGCAGGGACCTTTCAAAGCTATCCGGAGATGAGAGAGCCGGAATAGTCCACCGCCTGGATAAAAATACTTCCGGACTGCTCATTGTTGCAAAGAATGAGACTGTCCATTATAAATTATCTGATATGTTCAAGAAAAGGCTGATAAGCAAGACCTATATAGCTCTTGTGGAGGGAAGATTTGAAGAGGAAAGGGGCCATATAGACCTTCCCATAGGCAGGTCGAGGATCGACAGGAAGAAGATGGCCATTGCTGCGGATAGGGGCAGGCGGTCAAGGACAGATTTTGAGGTGGCCGGAGAATTCAGGCAGGCAACGCTTTTAAATGTATATCCAAAAACAGGAAGGACACATCAGATAAGGGTCCATATGTCATATATCGGCCATCCCATAATTGCAGATGAAATATATGGGAACAGGCATTCTGCAAAACTCGCTAAAAAAATCGGATTAAAAAGGCAATTTCTGCATGCGGCAAAAATAGAATTCGCCCATCCGGCAAGCGGGAAAAAGATGGAATTTTCAGACGAGCTTCCAGAAGATCTTTCGGGTCCGCTTGAAAGGTTGAAAGGAGAAGAAAAGATGTAAAATAAAAATATTATAGAATTATTATAAAATATATATTAAAGGAATAGGAGTGAAAATAAATTGGCTAATATCAGAAGAATAGTGCTTGACGTTTTAAAACCTCACAAGCCTGACATCTTAGAGATCGCAAAACAGCTTGCCGATCTGGATGGCGTGGATGGTGTGGATATATCGCTTATTGAGATGGATCAGAAGGTTGAGAATGTAAAGGTGACCTGTGAAGGCGAATCTATAGACTATGAAAAAGTGGAGGATATAGTAAGAGCAAACGGTGCCTCCATCCATTCTTTGGATAAAATTTCAGTAGGCACCAGTCTTATTGAAGAAGCACTCACTCATCAGGATTAGACTTTAAGTCGACCTGATCTCCTGCCTCATAAACATTATATAGGATAATGCAAAACATATGATCGCCAGAGCGATTATTACTATAAGCTGCGGCCATACCTGTATCAGGCTCTGGCCCAGCGACAGGGGATTGGCAACCATACTGGCTATATCGCTTTCAAACACGGGCTGCAGCATGAAGTGTCCGCCTACAGGTATCAGAAGTATCACTATTATCTCTGTAAATAGTGTTGAAGGCGACATCCTTAAGATGCCCTGATTGATAGTATAATTCTGTATCTGCACCGCAGTGGTCGCATTATCAAGCGGAGCTACAGCATTTGCTATTGCATTTGCTATGATAGGCAAAAAGAACATCAGGAATATCCAGATCGCAATAGCCGTAAGTATGGATGCTGCGGTTTTTTCCATGATAACTGAAAACAATATGGAAAGTCCCATCCAGAATGCACCATAGAACACACAGATAAAGATAAAGAAAAATATCCTTAAGATCTCTTCAGAAGTAGGCGGTACGCCTATGGAGGTGAGTCCCACGCCGGCTATTATGAATGCGATGCTTGCAATGATTATTGAAAGGGTGGCGACTCCGGCAAGAAACTTTCCGTTTATAACGCTGTCCCTGTATATGGGCTGCGACATGAGCCTGGAAAGATTTCCGCTGTTCCTCTCGCTGTTTATAGCATCAAAACCAAAGATTATTCCGATAATAGGAATAAAAAATGATATAAATGATATAAATGAGGGAAGTGCGTCCCCTCCGGTAGTGAACAGCTTAAGGAAGACATGCTTATCCAATGCGCTGGCGACTTCCTGAATATTTTGAAGGGCCACATAGGTGGAAGCAAGTCCGGCAATATATATCAGGGCAAGAAGGATCAAAAACTTCTTGCTGGAAAAGTGGTCCTTAAGTTCTTTTCTAAATACAGTTAATACGCTTCTCATATTACTCCTCTTCCTTAAAGTATCTAAGATATATTTCTTCCAGTGCGTCCTGTTTCATTTCCATCCTTGTCATGATAATGGCGGCACTGGCGATTATTTTGGAAATATCCTCCCTGAGATCCTTATTACAGGTCACTATTAATATATTTCCATTTACTGATAGATTAATTATTTTGGGAAGCTTCTTTATAGCAGCAATAAGCTCATCAGGAATTCTGGCAAGCTCTATCTCGATACGGTACTTTCCCCCGCCAAAGAGATTTCTTCCCAATTCATCCACTGAACCTTCGCCGATCAGTCTGCCCTTTGACATAATGCCGACCCTGGGGCAGATCTTCTGTATAAAGTTGAGCTGGTGGGAGGAGAGCAAAAATGTAATGCCCTGTTCTTTGTTCAGGTCAAGTATGGTCTGCAGTATCTGGTTCGCTACTTTGGGATCCAATCCTTCTGTAGGTTCATCAAATATTACAAGCTCCGGTTTTTTTATAAGGACATCTGCTATGCCCAGTCTCTGCTTCATACCTTTTGAGAAGGTTTTTACAAGATGTTTTTTATTCGGTAATAGATTTACTATGCCAAGGGCCTCGTCTATTCTTTTTGGTATTTCCCTGTAGGGGAGCCTGTTAAGCTCAGCAGTATAGGCCAGATTGGCATAAGCTGATATATCCTCATAAAAACCGACCTTTTCAGGAAGATATCCTGTTATGGCCTTGACCTGCAAAGGTTCCCTCGTGGAATTGAAACCGCCGACACTGATGCTTCCTGAAGTAGGTTCCGTAAGTCCGAGGAGCATGAGGATCATAGTGGATTTTCCCGCGCCATTGGGACCGAGAAGCCCGAATATTTCTCCCTCCTGTATTTGAAGGTCAAGATGGTCAACAGCAGTAGTTGTCTCGTTATATATTTTAGTCAGTTCTTCTGCAACTATTATGTTGTTGTTTTTACTCATATTTTATCTTCTTCCTAATCTTGTAAAAATAATGGCGATGCCGACTATCACTATTACTATAAGAGCTATGCCGACAATACCCCAGATAGTCGGAGTCTCAACGGTTATTCTTAGCTCCACATCATCTTCTGCATTTTCGCTATTGATTTTAAATTTGACCATATAATCGCCAGCTATGGTCTTGTCAGCGGGCTTTATATTGGCGTCTATCTCGATCTCTTCCCCTGCTTCGAGGACTTCTATCTCTTCGGTATCAAATACGATCTTCCAGCCGGAAGGTTCGTTCGAAGTTATTTTAATATCTTCAATATTTGCAGAGCCATTATTGGTGATGATCAGCTTATAGTGATTATCCTGTCCGGAGGTCACATCGGTCGAGAGTCTTCCGGTCTTTGTCTTCAGATCCATCCCATAGGTAGAGGTGATGATAGCGGTAAATTCTGCAGTACCTTCGAGGGGATCATCCTCAATGCTTGATTTAAGGGTCACAGATATTGGATATTCTCCTGGCTCAAGCTTGACCAGTGGGACAGCAACGACTCTTAAACTCTCAGCTGTAGCATTTTTTAGCTTTACAGCGGTTATCTCGGTCTCCTTCTGATACTGAGGGGTAGCTGCAGCAAACCATGTATCCGGATATGTGACTATGATATCAAATATCTTTTCAGATATGTCTTCTTCCAACCCAAAGGGCTCATTACCCATATCATAGGTAACTGTAAAGTTGAATTCATAAGCTGATCCAAGCTCAGCCTGGATCTCAGGATAAACCACATCAAATTCCAGGGCTTCCGGCTCCGGATCGGGAACAATGACTTCTTCCTCTTCCACGGCTTCATCTTCTTCCTCGGCAAGAAGCATCCCCGGGAACATTGCTATGACTGACATTACAAACACCAGCATTAAGATTAATACCGGTATTTTTCTTTTTAAGATATTCACTTTGTTAATCTCCTTTTCTATACTACATTTTTAATGGCCTAACTTTTAGTCAAAGCCAAATTCTATTAATTTTAGGACCAGATGTCAATATAAGAATGGCATTTGCTGCTGTATTAGGAGCTGCAGGCAAAACCAGAAAAAGATTTGAAGTACTGGATAGCCCACTATGATATTGTCAATATCGAAAAAACATTTATAATTTTCCCATAATACTATTTTGT
>CBDUUS010000089.1:0-5397 GCA_965370465.1 uncultured bacterium
GCGCGGATATTTTGCAAAAAATGTAAAAGTATTGTAGTTTATTAATCTTTGCCGGCTTTATGCCGATCTGGTAAAAAAATATTTATCAAACAAGAAGGAGGCTGCTGATGGAGTATATTGTAAAGGGGATAAATACTGATCTGAATGATAAGATCAGGGATTATTCGGAAAAAAAGATCAAAAACAGGATAGAAAAACTTCTCGACAGGACCATCAGGACAGAGGTCAAGTTCAAAGCAGAGAAGAATCCCCGCATAAGTGATAATAAAGAGATAGAAATAACGGTATTTGCAACAGGTGCCGTTATCAGAGTAATGGATACGGGAACAGATTTTTTCGAAGCTATTGATAGATCCAGCGCCAGGTTAGAAAGACAAATAAAAAAATACAGGGAAAAGTTAATAACAAAAGGAAGAAAGAACCATGCAAAGGAGACAACTCCCGTTGGCATCGGAGAATCTGGAACTGGAGAATTAAAGAATATAGAGGATAAGATCAGGAAATCTATTGTAAAGACAAAGACTTTCATTTTAAAACCTATCCCGCCTGAAGAGGCAGTGATACAGATGGAGCTTATCGGGCATGATTTCTTCGTATTTATAAATTCCGAAACTGAAAGAACCGCGGTGGTATACAAAAGGAAAGATTCCGATTATGGCATGATCGAGCCCACCATCTAGCAGGCATTATTAAAAACCGGAACGGGAAATATTTTATGTTTGAAAAATTAGCTAAATTATTAAAAGCTGGCGAGGGAAAGAACCTTAAAAAATATGAGGTCATGATAGGAACCGTAAACAGCCTTGAGGAAGGCATAAGCGGATTATCTGATGAGGAGCTTTCCGGCAAAACAGCTGAATTTAAGAAAAGATATGGAAATGGCGAAGACCTTAAAAATATCATGCCGGAAGCTTTTGCCGTAGTAAGGGAGGCAGCAAAAAGGACCATAGGAATGAGGCATTTCGATGTACAGATAATGGGAGGAATCGTCCTTTTTGAAGGTAAAATAGCCGAAATGAAAACTGGTGAAGGAAAGACCCTGGCTGCTACTCTTCCCGTATATCTTAATTCTTTTACAGGAAAGAGCACCCACCTTATAACGGTAAATGATTATCTTGCAAAGAGGGATAGCGAATGGATGGGTCCCATATATAAGTTTCTTGGCCTTAAAGTCGGATTGCTTCAGCATGAAATGGAACAGTCTGATAAGAAGCAGCAGTATCTCTGCGATGTGGTCCATGGGACCAATAATGAGTTCGGTTTCGATTATTTAAGGGATAATATGGTGTTAAGAGATGGGGACATGGTGCAGAACGGGCACTATTTTGCTATAATCGACGAGGTAGACAGCATACTTATAGACGAAGCAAGGACTCCTCTTATTATATCCGGCATAGCCAGCGGAACGACGGAACTCTATCAGAAATTCGCCCGCATCGTACCCCGCCTTAATGAAGAAGATTATGATATAGATGAAAAAGCAAGGACAGTAGCGATAACGGAAGAAGGTGTTGAAAGAGTAGAGGAGATGACCGGCCTGGAAAATCTCTATGATCCCCGGAATTTCCGTCATATACATGCCCTGAACCAGTCGCTTAAGGCCTGGCATCTTTTCAAAAAAGATGTAGATTATATGCTCAAGGACGGCCAGATCGTCATTGTGGACGAGTTTACAGGAAGGCTCATGCCTGGAAGGAGATATAGCGAGGGCCTTCATCAGGCGATAGAAGCCAGGGAAGGCGTGAAGATCAGGGATGAAAACCAGACCCTTGCCACCATCACCATACAGAATTATTTCAGGATGTATGAAAAACTGGCAGGTATGACCGGTACCGCAATAACTGAAGCATCTGAATTCAGGCATATATATAAGCTTGATACAGTAGTGATACCCACTAATATGCCTATGATAAGAAAAGACCTCCAGGATCTTATATATAGAGATGAAGATATAAAGTTTGATAAAGTCGTAGATGATATAATCGAGAGACATGGCAGGGGCCAGCCCATTCTTGTCGGTACCATATCTATTGAAAAGTCTGAAAGACTTTCAGATATGCTTAAAAGGAGAGGTGTGCCCCATCAGGTCCTGAATGCAAAATATCATGAAAAGGAAGCTGAGATAATCGCGGAAGCAGGACAAAGAGGAGCCGTAACTATTGCTACAAATATGGCAGGAAGAGGTACAGATATAGTACTTGGAGACGGGGTAGTGGACCTTGGGGGGCTTCATGTCCTCGGTACTGAGAGGCATGAGTCCAGAAGGATAGATAATCAGCTCCGCGGCAGGAGCGGCAGGCAGGGCGATATCGGGTCCAGCCAATTTTATATGAGTACAGAAGATGACCTTCTGCGCCTTTTCGGGTCCGACAGGATATCCAGCATAATGCAGACATTCAATTTTCCTGAAGATATGCCAATACAGCATCCTATCATAAACAGGTCGATAGAGAATGCGCAGAGACAGGTAGAGGGAAGGAATTTTGAAGTAAGAAAACATGTGCTCCAGTATGATGATGTGATGAATAAGCAAAGGGAAGTCATATATTCTCACAGGAAGAATATACTTGAAAAGGAAGATCTCAGAGATACCGGGATGGATATGCTTGAAGATGTGGTCGATAAAAGCGTAAGCTTCCATATAAGCGACAGGGAATATCCCGAGAAGTGGGACCTTGAGGGCCCTGGAAACTTCCTGGGTGCGATATTTAAAAAAGAAAATATCTCAGATATATTAGACAGGGAAAAGATAATAGAGGAAAAATGGGATACAGCAAGACTGAAAAAAGAGATCATCTCCAGAGGAAAAGAGATCTATTCAGAAAGGGAAGAGGAGCACTCTCCGCAGACTATAAGAAGGCTCGAAAAAGTAGTCATGCTTAATGTAATAGACAATATGTGGAGGGGACATCTTATGGAGATGGATTATCTTAAGGAAGGGATAGGCCTGAGAGCCATTGCCCAGAAGGACCCGGTTGTAGAATACAAGCATGAGGCATTCAATCTTTTCAAACAGCTTATCGACGAGATCAAATTTGATACCATAAAGCTTCTTTTTAATGCCCGGATAATAACCGCTGAAAAGCAGCAGGCAAGAGAGAGCCAGCAATTAAAGAATGTGACCACAAGCGGACCGTCCGCTCCTGAGCAGAGGAGGACGCAGACTGTCAGGGCCAGTTCTGAAAAAATCGGCAGGAATCAGCCATGTCCGTGCGGAAGCGGTAAGAAATATAAGAAGTGCTGCGGAAAGTGAACCTTAACAGAAAAGTAGAGCTTTAGATATGTTATAAGAGCGTCATTCTCTTTAGCTGTGGATGAAATATTTTTCTGACCGGGCAAAAGTTACCTATCAGTCCAAATACGGAAGGTAAGTAAAGGAATTTAGCTCCCTTGAATGGATAGCAGTCCCTGTCTCTTATATACTGGATAGGAGAGGATAGACTTATCGTGAATTTTTAATTTTTCACAAACTGGAAAATAAACAAGAATCCCTTTTGAAATATATTAAATATGGCGGATTTAATATATAAATCCCATAATATTAATATAATGTAACGATTAAACTACATTAAGCATATAATTATATATTTATTTAACGTAAATAATGTGCTACAATAACGATTAATATAGAGCTTATTGTATACGAAAGGCTATATTATGGATTGGTATGGAATGTCAGATAAAGCAATAATCAGGGATATAGGGAAAAGAATAAAGCAGACAAGACTAAATAAAAATATCTCCCAGGAAGTTTTATCCAAAAGAACAGGAATACATAGGGTAACATTAAGCAAACTCGAAGGGGGTCAAAAAACTTCTCTATTAACTCTTATTCAGATCTTAAGAGGACTTGGAGAATTGCAGAGATTGGAAAACATGATGCCGGAAGAAGTAATAAGCCCCTTACAATTAGCAAAACTCCATGGGAAGAAAAGGAAAAGAGCCTCACGACAGACTGGGACCCAAAAAGAAGAGGTTCAAAGGTGGTAGCATTTATTAATATTTGGGGAAAAAAAGTAGGAGCAGTTTCCTGGGATGAGGATAGAAGATTTGCTACCTTTGAATTTGATGAAAACTTCATCAGGGAAGGCATAGATCTTTCTCCGATAATAATACCATTAAGCAATCTGGCCAGAGGCAACAGGATCTATTCTTTTTCAAGTCTTCCAGAGATAACGTATAAAGGACTTCCGGGTCTTCTGGCAGATTCTCTTCCTGATAGATACGGAAACAGACTAATAGATGAATGGCTTGCAATGCAGGGAAGATCAGAAAAAGACTTTAGCAGCGTTGATAGGTTATGCTATATAGGAAAGAGAGGAATGGGTGCTCTTGAATATGAACCAGCTATTCTTGGCAAAGAAGATAGATCTAAATTAATAAATATCGAAGAACTGGCAGAACTGGCAAGATATGTATTAGATGAGAGAAAAAAGTTAAAACCGGGATCTTATATAAGTAAAAGCGATGCTCTGAACGAGATTATAAGAGTAGGAACTTCAGCAGGCGGAGCAAGAGCAAAAGCTGTAATTGCGATAAATGATAAAACTGGTAAAGTACGGTCCGGACAAGTAGATGTACCGAAAGGATTTGAACATTGGATATTAAAGTTTGATGGAATAAAAGATGATAGATCAGGAGAGCCTGCGGGATATGGAAGGATAGAATATGCTTATTACAAAATGGCAAAAGACATGGGAATAAATATGGAGGAATGCAAACTTATTGAAGAAAATGGAAGGGCACATTTTATGACAAAGAGGTTTGATAGGAAACCGGGAAATGAAAGAATACACATGCAGACCCTTTGCGCTATCGCTCATTTTGATTATAATGATTCGAATTCGTATTCGTACGAGCAATTATTTCAGATAATGAGAAAGATGAGACTACCCCATACAGATGCTGTGGAAATGTATAAAAGAGCAGTATTTAATGTAGTTGGTAAAAATCTGGATGACCACACGAAAAATATTTCTTTTCTCTTAAGAAAAGGCAGTTTTTGGGGATTGTCCCCTGCCTATGATCTTATTTATAACCATAATCCGGAGGGAAAGTGGACAAGAAGACATCAGATGTCAGTTAATGGGAAAAGGGAAAATATCAGTTACAAAGACCTGATCGCCCTGGGAAATGAAAACAATATAAAATCTTCAAAAGAAATAATAGAGCAGGTGATCGAAGTCATGAGCAATTGGAAAAAATACGCAGCTGATACAGGTGTTGAAAAGATCAGAATAAAAGAGATAGATAAAAATTTAGAACTGGATATAAATAAATGATATTTATACCTGATGCTATTATGATAAACTTTGTAAAGAGTCTTTGACTATTTTAGAAATATTATAATTTAGAGATAAATCTTGATAAGATCGATAATGACCGAAAGGAATATAT
>CBDUUS010000090.1:0-5375 GCA_965370465.1 uncultured bacterium
GATAACTAACATGGAGGAGAAAAAAGTGAATACTTTGACTGAAAGACAAAGGGAGATAGTGGATGCATCTATTGAAATTATCTCTAAAAAAGGAATCCAAAATCTAACTATAAAAAACCTGTCAAAAAAAATCGGTTTTTCCGAACCTGCCATTTACCGGCATTTCGAAAGCAAAATGGAAATACTTCTAACCATTCTATCCATGTTTGAAAATAAGATGCGTAAATTTAATACTCTAATAAATTCAGACAAAAACTCCTCTTTGAAACAGTTAAATTCAATTTACAGAAACCTTTTCAGCAATTTCTCAAAAAACCCTGTATTGGCATCTGTTATCTTTTCTGAAGAAATATTTCAGGATGACAAGCGGCTTTCGGAGAAAATATACTCCATTATGGATTTTAATTTTGAATTCATCCTGTCTATCATTAAAAGCGGACAGAGAAACGGAGAAATCAGATTAGATATTGGAGCAGAACAGCTGGTTCTGATTATTATGGGCTCCTTACGTCTAATTGTCAAAAAATGGACATTATCGGATCATTCTTTTAATCTTAAAAAGGATGGAGAAAAGTTATGGAAATCAATAAATACTATGCTATCAATTTAAATATATTTTATAGCTGAGTACATATAAAACAGGGGGAATAATGAATAAATTTTTAAAAAAATTAATCAACTACAAATGGGCATCCGTTTTTCTGATACTTGCAATATCCTTTGCATTTTTTATGATTATGAAAAAAAATACACGTATGGAAACAGATCTTGATAAGTATATGCCCGAGCAGCACCCTGCTTTTGTATACAGTAACAAGGCTGAGGAATGGTTTAATATTAAAGATGGGATCATCATTGCCATTGAAAACCGAAATGGTATTTACAACACAGGAACATTCAAAAAAATCAAAGACATCACCAAAGCACTCCAGAAGATGAAAGAGATTGAAAAAGATGATGTCACCTCTCTCTATACTGCAGACAATATTATAGGTACAGAAGAAGGAATGGATGTAAAGCCCTTTTTTAAAAAATTACCAAAAGATGAAGAATCTCTTAAGAAGATCCAGCAGAATGTACGAAACAATGAGATGATATTTGAACGATTGGTCTCTGCTGATGGAAAGGTAACAGTAATAATTGCAGAGATTGGAGATGATACCTTTTCGCAGGAATTTTACCATCGAATCCTAAAAATGGCGAGAGAATTTGAAGGGCCTGAAAAACTTTATGTTGCCGGAAGACCTATTGTGGAAGGCACAATGGCTTACCTTGGACCACGCGACATGAAACGCATGGTACCAATAGTTATTCTGGTTATTGTTATGGTTCTTCTGCTTTTACTTAAGAGCTTTAAGGCAATGATCTTTACTATGTTAGTTGTACTGTTCAGTACAGTCTGGACATTTGGTTTGATGGCAACTTTAAAGATCCCCATCTATGCAGTTTCAACAATGATACCAGTTATGCTTATTGCTATTGGTGTGGCAGACGGGATCCACCTCTACAGCCATCTCCACCTCTATATGAAGGAACATCCCCTGGCCTCAAAAAAAGAAGCCATATCAGATATGATCCATGGAATGTGGAAACCCGTAGTAATGACTTCAATAACCACTGCTGTTGGATTTATCTCCCTGATAACATCCCAGGTTTATCCCATAAAATATTTTGGACTGTTTACAGCTTTTGGGGTATTAATTGCTATGGTTTTTTCCCTTGTTCTCATACCTGCCGGATTAATGCTTTTGGGAATCCCAAATTGGAAGAAAAAGAGCAAAAATGAATCTACTGATACTAAAAAGCGGTTCAGCTTTAGATTTTCACAATGGATTATTAAGTATAAATATCTGACTATTATACTGACAATTGTGATCATTGCAGTATCATTATTGGGAATTGGAAAGGTATGGATAAATTCAAGTTTTCTGGAAAAATTTGAAAAAGACAGCGATATTGTTATTACTGACCAGTTTATCAATAAACATTTTGGAGGGACATCCTCTTTGAACGTTATACTTGATTCCAAGAAGCATGATGCTTTTAAGAACCCGGATATCTTAAACTTGATGGATAAGATGCAGAATGATGTAGAAAAACTTAAAATAGTCGGAAATTCTTTCTCTTTGGCAGATTATCTGAAGAGGATGAATAAGGTGATGCATGCAGATAAAGAAAAATATAATACTATTCCGGATTCAAAAAACCTGAATGCCCAGTATCTGCTCCTGTATGAAATGTCCGGAGATCCGGAAAATCTCTGGAAAGTTGTTAATTATAACTATCAAAAAGCAAATCTTCTTATTCAGCTTAAAAGCGATAATTCCAAGGCAATTAATAGCGCAATAGATATTATCAAAAAATATATACCTGAATTTAAAAAATTAGATGTAAGCATTAACTATGCAGGTTCAGGATACAAAGGTCTGGTATTTACCGACCTTATTCTGGAGGGGCAGATTTTAAGCCTTGTACTATCACTGTTTATAGTTGTTATTCTTCTCTCAATAATGTTTAAGAAGATCTCTATCGGATTCATTGCTTCTATCCCCATCATTATAACTGCAATAATCAGTTTTGGGATAATGGGGCTTTTAAACATCCCTTTAAGTACTACAACCGCCCTCCTTTCCAGTATAGCCATCGGAATAGGTATTGATTATGCTGTACATTTTATTGAAAGGTATAAAATATATGCAGGGGAAACGGGGGATAAGATCAAGACAAGTGAGCTGACTATGCTCCATTCAGGACGGGCAATTGTATTTAATGCTTTAGTAATCATTGCAGGATTTTTAGTACTGCTATTTTCAGTATTCCCTCCCAACCGGGCACTCGGAGCACTTGTCTCATTAAATATGTTTACCAGCTTTGTAGGCACAATATCAATAATGTATTTAATACTTTATAGGTCAAACATATATTTTAAAAAAGAAAAAAAAGGAGGTCTTAAATGACTATGAAAAAAATTAAAATTTTAACTCTGGTTCTTTTTCTTTTTTCAATATTTACTTTTGCTCAGGTAAAACCTGATGGGCTGGAAATAATAAAAAAAGTTTATAACAGACCCACAGGAGATGATCAAACTGCCAACCTTACCATGACCTTGACAGATTCCCGGGGTAATAAGAGAATAAGAGAGATTAAACAATTATTAAAAGAGAATAAGAATATTGAAAAAAAGATCATGTTTTTTGTTTCTCCTGCAGATGTTCGTAATACTTCATTTATGAGCTGGAGCTATACAAAAGAAGGGAAAGATGATGACCAGTGGATATACCTGCCTGCTTTAAAGAGGGTAAAAAGAATATCAAGCGATAGTAAAAGTGATTATTTTATGGGATCAGACTTTACTTATGATGACCTTGGAGATCGGCAGCCATCAGCGGATAATCATAAATTTCTCTATATGAAAAAACTTGATAATGAAGAGTGTTTTGTTATTGAGAGTAAACCCAAAGAAGAAGAGTATATGTACTCCCGGACCATTACCTGGATCATTAAAGATAAATGGATTGGAAAAAAGAAGGAATTTTACGATGAAGATGGTGACTTATTAAAAATATTGACAGTTAAAAAATACAAAAAGATAAGTGAATTCTGGATTATATTATATTCTGAAATGAAGAATGTGCAGAAGAAACATTCAACTGAAATGTTTTTAAAAGATGTGAAAATAAATACAGAAATTCAGGAAAGACAGTTTACTGAAAGAATGATGAAAAGAGGAATCTGATGCAAAAAATCCCAAAAAAAGCATTAATACCACTAATAGTATTTTTTTTATCAGTGTCGGGTATGATGGCACAGTCAACTTTATTTACAGGATACGTCAGAAATTATAGTGGAATGCTTCTCTCTGATAATTATTATTTTGCAATTCTTCAGAATACATTCAGCTTAAACATTGAAAATTCTAAAAATAAAGTTGCTTTTAAGGTAAATCCTTATATTAATCATTATCAAAACAAAGAATTAGAATCAGGATTACGGCAGGCTTATCTGGATATTTTTTTTAACTCTATGGATATCCGGATCGGAAAACAGCAGATCATCTGGGGTAAAGCTGATGGAGTCTTTATAACTGATGTTATTTCACCCAAGGACATGAGAGAATTTTTACTGCCTGATTTTGATGAGATCAGAATGGGAGTTACGGCAATAAAAGTGGACTATTATTTAGGAAATAATACCCTTGAATTTGTCTTTGTACCTGCTTTTACACCTACAAAATTACCAGAGCAGGACTCGATCTGGAGTCCTAAAATGGATTTTAATATACAACCGATTTTTGATTACTCACAAAAGGAAGTTGCTCAAAATTTAAAGAATAGCGAGATCTTCTTAAAATTCTCAGTCCTTTCCTCTGCCATTGATTTTGAGATCATGGGTGGATACATGTGGGATGATGATCCGACTCTGCACACTTTTAAGTTAATTGATCCAGCAACAGCTCAGGTTGACTCAATTACGGTAACTCCTCAACATCACCGTTTAGGATTATTTGGGGGTAGTTTCAGTACAACTCTGGGTAGTATTGTTATACGGGGTGAAGGCGCATACATTTCAGGTAAATATTTTCCATCTATTGAACAATCGATAGTAGATGGTGTTGTTGAAAAGAGCTATATTCATTATCTTCTTGGATTCGATTTTAGCCTGGCAAATATCAAAATGAGCCTCCAATTTATTCAGCAGGTGATTCTAAATTACAATGAATATATATCAAACCATGAATTTGAAAATACCATGACCTTTCTGGCTCAAAAGGATTTTTTACGGGAAACTCTATTTTTAGAATTATTCACCTACATTGGTTTAAATAATGGTGACAGTCTTGTTCGTTTAAAAGCGACATATAAGCTTGTTGACGGATTTGAAATATTATTGGGAGCAAATATTTTCAACGGCAGCAAGGGACGCTTCGGTCAATATAATGATAATGACATGCTCTACATGAAGTTTAAATACAGTTTTTAATTTGGTATTCTTTTATGAATACAAGGAATAAATTTAAAACTGTAGTGCCTGGTAGAAACAAAAAAAGAATTTGAAAGTCCTAAAAGAAAATATTTAAAATCTAATGAATAAATGATAAAAATACACAAAAGACTTGAAATAAAATTAATATTTTTGTAGAATCTATTTTAAAATAAAGAAGGAGCGAAATATGAAAAAACTTTTTTTTATTGGGATGCTTATCTTAATATTCATTATTCCCATTTTTTCACAAAACTATGAAAATGCAGGGATGGATTACACAAAGGCAATAATGCAAAAAACTATAAAAGCAAGAATTACTGCTTTTAAAGCTTATATACAGCAATATCCCGATACCACAAAGAGATTCACAAAACTTGCATACTATCAGCTTG
>CBDUUS010000091.1:0-5373 GCA_965370465.1 uncultured bacterium
GAGCCTGGCCGCAAAATCCTTGATGTCGCCTTACTTTTTTTCATTGATTTTTACCTGTTTACTTCTCCAAGCATAGAAAACGGTAATACCGATCAGTACTATGAACAATGTCAATAAAGTTGTCAGTAAATCAAAATATGATAGGAAAACTGCCAGATTATTTACCTTTACCTGGAATTTTTTTATTGTGCTGATCCTGCTTTTAATCTGGCTTTTCGCATCCAGAGTCTGAGCGTACACTTCATGATCGCCTTCTGCCAATTCAACATCATTTTGAGAATGGCTCAAAATCCAATCACCATTTTCGTCCACCTGCATTCTATACACAATAGCCTGTTCAGAGTGGATAAAAATCACTATTTCAGAATTGGGGATACCTTTTCCAATAAACACAATATTATTGCCAGCATCAATGCCTTTTACTTCTATTATTTGCGGTATTTGTAATATCGGTGACTCTTCAGCTTGAGAGACATCTTCTATAATGGTTGTTTCTTCAGCTTCTATTGTCTTGATCTCAATAGGGGTTCCCTCTGTTCCAGGCTCTTTTTCTATAATTTCCTCTTTCCGTTCTTCTCCCAGTTTAAAATCTATCATACCGCTCACGATATTAGAACTCTCACTAAAATTCCCATAACTGTCATAGGCAATTACATATAATTCATACTCTCCTTCTTCCAATATGATGGTGCCTGTAAAATCACCATTGCTGTCAGCTACTGTAAACCGCGGTTCTATTTTTTCTCCATCAATATACAGATCGATATAGCTATCCGGCTCTGTTATTCCGGAAACCTGGATCTCTGCATTATCTGTCGGTGTTTGCGGCTGATCTAAAACTGGTTTAAAAGGAGGAGTGATCTCACTATCACTCTGTATTGTATCTGTAATAAATTGATTTTCTGCAATAGTTGCTTCATTGCCAAAACTGTCAATTGCCCAAATCCTGGCATAATATGCAGTCCCCTCAGACAAACCATTAATAAGAGTAGAAGCAGTCCCCATGACAGATAGATCCGGATCATCTGAAATATCCCAGACTGCTGCTGTGCCTGTTGCATCTTGTACGTCTTCAAGATTTTGACCATACCAGATCTTATAATGCTTAAAGTTTGTCTCCACGCTCACAGGTGTCCATGACCAAACAATAGAGGAAGTATCTGCGCTTATACCATAAAAATCATTCAGTCCAAGAGGATCTCTGGTATCTAAAGCAAAATCTTCTGAATAAGCATAGTCGCTTATATTTTGATTTATACCTACCGCTCTCAATCTTACCTGTATATCTGTTTCATCTTTATCCTCAAAGTCAGTGCCGGCATCCCAGGTGATGATCCTGTCTGTCCCTGATGATATTCCTGATCCAATATCACCAGCGGCACTTGCGGCAGAAACCGTCCAGGTGCTTCCGCCATCATCTGAAATTTCTAATTCAATATTTAAGTCATTACTATTCCCGCCAGACAGGTCATAGCTTATCTCAACACTTTTAACACCGATTTTTTGCACTGCCGAGACATTAGATATAGCTGGTTTATCGGTACCCGAAATGAAGGCACTGCTGATAGAGAATTCTCCTTGCCCGATACCATCATCTGGTCTTAATCTAATATAAACAGAAAGGTCATCCATTTCTGCCAGATCAGCTGATGCATCCCAAACAAAAGTATGGTCGATCCCTGCAACAGAAGAAGAAAGTCCTGAAATACCATCATGGCCGCCATCCAGAGCTGCAGTAGCCATTGAAGACTCTTCGCCGGCAAAATCACCTGTTAAAGAATACTCATAATTCGATAGCTCTATAAAATGACTTTCTGAATCACTTAAAGTATAGTTAATATTTACATATCCCCCATCTTCTTGTTGAACTGCTGAATTTATAACAATTTCCGGTCTGTTATTTTTTCCCTCTAAATATAATGCATTTATTTCAACAGCGTTTAATGCACGGCTCCATACACTCACCTCATCGATTATTCCATTAAAATACCGATCATTTCTTACGGATCTCCTGCCAATATCCAGGGCACCTGTCGAAGTTATCAGATCACCGCTCCAGCTGGCACTGGCATTAAGACTTCCATTAACAAAAAGTTTTACAGTGCTTCCATCATATGTGCCTGCAACAAAATTCCAGACATCTGGTAAAACCTTTAAATTGCTAATTACACATTTTCTTCCCGAAGAAGTCTTAATAGCAAACTCAAAAGCTGTATTTCCCTGATTATGCTGCAATTGATACTGATAATCACCGTTTTTACTGACTATTTGCGCCCATGTATTCCCCGTGGCAGGATCAATGTTCCATTTTACCCAGGCAGAGACTGTTATCGCTTTTCGGGGATTAAGATTGGCAGAATTGTCCACTGTTACATAGCTATCGGTTCCATTAAAGACAAGTGCGCTATTTTCTTTTCCAGCTGTCCATGCAGCATTATGTATTCTCCCATTATTGCCGCCCACGGAATCCACAGCAGTAGTTCCGGAGTTTTCATTTAATTTCCACCAGGAGACCAGGACACCTTCTTCTACTACTTCCTCCTCCTCCCAGGGATTCGTCTGTGCATAGATTTCCTGGACTTCCGAGGAAGCCAGTGCTTTGTCATAATAAGTAATTTCGTCAATTATTCCTTTGAATGGCCACCCATCTCCACGATTACCCGCTCCAACAAATACAGGCTTCTCAGTAGAAATAATGTTTGGCAATGCCTGGGTGCCTGCCAATTTACCATTAATATAAAGCTGTAATTCCTCGCCATCGTAGACACCGGTAATATGGGTCCACTCATTCAGATGATCAGAATAAGGATACGATACTCCTTTCTCCCCGCTATCGCGTCCATTGTCTGACCCTCTCCAGATAAGATTTCCACTTTTAAAATTCAGGGACCATGATCGATCATCAGAACCAGAATACCACCATTTATCAATAATATACCTGAAGTTATTAATATCTGCTGCTTTAACCCATGCCGAAACAGAAAATTTACCTGTACTTCTAAATTCTTCTGCATCAGGAATCTCTATATGATCACAGGGCTGTTCTGTTCCTCCAAATTCCAATGCGCTTCCATCAGCTCCACTTGTCCATGCAGCATTATGTATTCTCCCATTATTGCCACCCGCGGAATCCACAGCAGTGGTTCCGGAGTTTTCATTTAATTTCCACCGGGAGACCAGGCCGCCTTCTTCCACTTCTTCCTCTTCTTCCCCGGGATTCGTCTGTGCATAGATTCCCTGGACTTCTGAAGAAGCCAGTGCTTTGTCATAATAAGAAATTTCATCAATTATTCCTTTGAATGGCCATCCATCTCCACAATTACCCGCTCCAACAAATACAGGCTTCTCAGTAGAAATAATGTTTGACAATGCCTGGGTGCCTGCCAATTTACCATTAATATAAAGCTGTAATTCCTCGCCATCGTAGACACCGGTAATATGGGTCCACTCATTCAGATGATCAGAATAAGGATACGATACTCCTTTCTCCCCGCTATCGCGTCCATTGTCTGACCCTCTCCAGATAAGATTTCCACTTTTAAAATTCAGGGACCATGATCGATCATCAGAACCAGAATACCACCATTTATCAATAATATACCTGAAGTTATTAATATCTGCTGCTTTAACCCATGCCGAAACAGAAAATTTACCTGTACTTCTAAATTCTTCTGCATCAGGAATCTCTATATGATCACAGGGCTGTTCTGTTCCTCCAAATTCCAATGCGCTACCATCAGCTCCACTTGTCCATGCAGCATTATGTATTGCCCCATTATTGTCACCTATGGAATCTATAGCAGTTGTTCCGGAGTTTTCATCTAATTTCCATTGGGATACCAGGCCGCCTTCTTCCTCTTCTTCCTCTTCTTCGATTTCCTCTTCTTCTGGATTATTATTAAGATAATGTTTATTTACCTCATCAGGGCTCAATGCTTTATCATAAAAGGATACTTCGTCAATCTTTCCATAGAAGAATTTCTGGCTGCCATTATCTGAGCCGATAGAGAAAGATCTTGAATTAATCTTAAGATTACCGGAGAGTGGCATACTATTTACTTCGGATCCGTTCACAAATAATTTTAGATATGTGCCATCATATGTCACGGCAAGATGATACCACTCATCAAGAACCGGTCGGCCCTGCCCCCAATCGATGCTATATTTTTTATCTCCGTCAATATATACGCCTGCATTCCATCCTCTCCATTTGTCCTGACCGATACCATGCCCGTCCCAGTCACCTTTCTGAACAATTTTAGTAGTTTTATTCTCCTCTGTTTTTACCCATGCCTCAAAACTTATTTTTTCTGTGGGATTAAGAATTGGAGTATTGGAAATCTTGATATAATCGTCAACACCATCAAAATCGAGTGCCGAACCACTTATACCTGTTGTCCAGGATGCACCCTCTATCGTTCCATTATTGTCATCTATGGAATCCATAGCAATGGTTCCGGAGTTTTCATCTAATTTCCATTGGGATACCAGGCTGCCTTCTTCCTCGTCGTGCCCGACAGGGTTAACCGTTATAATAGCAATATCGATGTCCGATACTCCATTGTCATCTACAATAGTGAGCTCAACCTTTACCTCTATTGCAGCTTCCAGTTCCTCTGGCGCCTCATATATAACAGTCGATATGTCCTGCTGGACCAGGGAGCCCGGACCCTCTATTATCTGCCAGTAATAACTATCGATAGAGCCGTCCGGATCACTGCTGCCGGTCCCATCCAGTTCTAATGTTGAATTTTCTTCAATTGAATATGGTCCGCCAGCATGAGCAATAGGGGCCTGATTACCTTCAGCCTGTTTATTCTTATTATAAAGCTGCTTGATCTCTGAATCAGAGAGAGCCCGGTCATAGATCTGAACCTCATCCAGTATTCCGTCAAACTGATTCAGAGAACCAGTCTGAGAACCGATCCAAACATTTGAAGATCTTGATTGGATATTTCCCGAGCTCAGCGCACTGGCTATTTTCTGACCGTCCAGATAG
The DNA here is from genome assembly GCA_965370465.1 of uncultured bacterium. Classification (GTDB taxonomy): domain Bacteria; phylum Actinomycetota; class Humimicrobiia; order Humimicrobiales; family Humimicrobiaceae; genus M55B120. The sequence goes on from CBDUUS010000091.1 coordinate 5,000, forward strand.
ATCTTTATTTCTTTTCCATCATAAATCCCTGCTATATGGTGCCAGTCATTATCTGTGATTCTGCTATCCCAGCTCATTGATACTTCCGACCATGAGGGATTATATAAAGCGAAACTCACTCTGCCCTGATTGTTTATCCTTAGCAGGTACTGAGTATTCTTGAAAATAAATGATCCTTCATCTTTCTCTTCAGTAAGTTTAAACCACAAAGTCAGAGCAATCTGTTCTCCGCTTACATCCAGTGTGTCGCTATTTGGAATTTCAATATGTCCTCCCTTACCATCAAAATCCAGAGCACTGCCGCTGACTCCACCTGTCCAGTTCGCACCAGTGATCGAGCCATCATTATTACCTGTGCTATCTTTTGCTTTAGA
>CBDUUS010000092.1:0-5279 GCA_965370465.1 uncultured bacterium
GGTTATTTTCTACCTGTCATCTATAGTATGACCGGGATAAAAGTAGAGAAGCTTTCTGACTGCAGGACTGTCCTGGAAGAAGCAAAAAAGCTTCTCCCGGAGGTACCATCCGAGAAGTTGTGGCTGCCATATCTCGGCGGCACTCTGGATGCCGGCATAGCAACATTATGGGCCGAAGAAATAATAGAAGGGATAAAATATGTAGACGGACCATCTCCTGTAGACGGGATCTGGCTCGGAGCCGCAACCGATGCGACCCTCAGGGAAAGAGGTATTGAATTTGTGGATGGCACCGCCCCCGGTTTTGCGGCATGTGTCGGAGCTGCAAAAGACAGCAAGACAGCGGTTAAGATCGCAAGGGAACTTCAGGAGAAAAATATTTATGTATTTATGAGTGCTTCAACTGATGGAAAGTCTATGGCAGAACAACTGGCTGAAGAAGGAGTAGAGCTGGGCTGGGATACGAGGCTGGTTCCATTTGGAAAGGATATATCCGCTACGGTATATGCTGCTGGATTTGCTACAAGGGCAGCTCTGACTTTTGGCGGGGTTCAGCCTGGAGACTACAAAAAGATGCTCCTGTATAATAAGAATAGAGTATTCGCATTCGTTATAGCACTGGGTGAAGTTGACGAACTTAAGTATGCCAATGCAGCAGGTGCCATAAACTACGGCTTCCCGACAATTGCTGACACAAATATCCCGGAGATCCTTCCCCGCGGTGTCTGTACCTATGAGCATGTCGTATCCAATGTGCCCGATGAAGAGCTTGTCGCAAAGGCCATAGAGGTCAGGGGACTCAAGATAACTGTAGAAAAGGTCGATATACCGCTTGCATTTGGAGCTGCTTTTGAGGGTGAAAGGGTAAGAAAAGAAGATACCTTTGTAGAATTTGGCGGAAATAAGAGTGAAGCTGTAGAGTTTCTGCGTTCAGCCGATTCCTCTGAAGTCGAAGACGGAAAAATCGAAGTCATCGGACCTGATATAGATGATATCAAGGAAGGCGATATACTTCCGCTTGGAATAGAAGCTATCGTATCCGGAAGGAAGATGCAGGATGATTTCGAGCCTGTAATGGAAAGACAGTTCCATTATTTTATAAATTATGCCACAGGGATATTCCATATGGGACAGCGGGATATAATCTGGGTAAGGTTTTCCAAAGATGCTGTGAAGAACGGGTTCAAGATAAAACATCTCGGGACAATACTTCATGCTAAGATGCATTCAGATTTTGGTAATATAATGGATAAGATACAGATCAAGATATATACTAATCCCGAAGATGTTACAGCACTAAAGGGAAGGGCCAAAGGAGTATTCAGAAAAAGGGATGAAAGGCTCAAGACTCTTACAGATGAGTCTGTTGACACCTTCTATTCATGTACATTATGCCAGTCATTTGCCCCGAACCATGTTTGTGCGGTATCGCCTGAAAGACCAGGATTATGCGGAGCATATAACTGGCTTGACTGCAAAGCATCATATGAGATAAATCCTACCGGTCCCAATCAGCCGATTATAAAAGGGGAGACAATAGATGAAAAGTTTGGTATCTGGAAGGGCATAAATGAATTTGTATTCAGGACCTCCAATCAGACGCTTGAATCGTTTTCTGCTTATTCGATGATGGTGGACCCGATGACTTCATGCGGCTGTTTTGAAGTTATCATCACTATCCTGCCATCAACGAATGGAATAATGGCAGTCAACCGCGAGCATTCCGGCATGACTCCCAGCGGAATGAAGTTCTCGACTATGGCCGGAATGGTCGGCGGAGGCTTGCAGACTCCAGGATTCATAGGCATAAGCAAGTACTTTATAGGTTCCAAAAAATTTATAAAAGCTGATGGGGGCCTTGAAAGGCTTGTGTGGATGCCAAAAGTATTGAAGGAAGAGATCAGGGACCTGCTTGAGGAAAGTACCAGAGAGCTTGGGCTGGATGATTTTCTAAACAAAATAGCTACAGAGGAAGATGCGGAAACAGAAGAACAGGTAATGGAATGGATAGAAAAAGTCAAGCATCCGGTGCTTGAGATGGAACCCATGATGTAGCAATAAAGGTATTAATAAAAATTTTACATAATAAGTTAAGGAGAGTATGGTATGGCATTAAGCGGTTTAGAGATATTCAAGAAGTTACCAAAGACTAATTGCAAGGATTGCGGATTTCCGACCTGTCTGGCTTTTGCAATGCAACTTGCAGCAGGAAAAGTCGAACTGGAAAAATGTCCCTATGTGTCCGATGAAGCCAAAGAAGCCCTGGCTGAAGCCTCGCAGCCTCCTATTTTAAAAGTTGAGATCGGAGCAGGAGATAAAGCTTTTGCTATCGGAGAAGAGACTGTCCTCTACAGGCATGACAGGACTTTTGTCAATCAGAGTGCATTTGCTGTTACTATTAATGATGATATGTCTGAAGGAGAAATAGATAAGGGCGTTTCAGATATAAATGATATCTCATATGAAAGGGTGGGCCTTAACCTTGCGCTGGATTCTATCTGCATCAAAAACAAATCCGGGAATAAGGATAAATTTCTTGCTGCTATAGATAAGGTGAGTTCGCTTACTAAAAAGCCGATGATACTGGTATCTGCCGATGCATCAGCACTGAAGGAAGCAGCTGATAAGTTCAAAGATCTAAAGCCTCTTATACATGCTGCTACTGCTGATAATATTGATGATATGGCGGGTATTGCCAGAGAGACCGGCTGTCCTATTGCGGTCAGGGGCGGATCCATTGATGAAATAATGGAGCTTACCGGCAAACTCAGGAAAGAAGGCATAAAGAATATAGTGATCGATCTCGGTTCGCGCAAATTAAAGGATGATCTTTTTAATCAGGTGATACTGAGGTCCGCAGCCATTAAGAAACAGGAAAGGACACTGGGCTATCCTACTGTAGTATTTGCTGATGAGATGACAGATGATCCTCAGATGGAAGCGATGATAGCTTCAATATTTGTAGCCAAATACGGTTCCATAATAGTGCTTTCCAATGCAGACAAACATAATGTTTATCCACTGCTGGTATACAGGCAGAATATATATACTGATCCCAGGCAGCCGATGCAGGTCGAGGAAAAATTGTATAAGATCGGAAACCCGGACGAGAATTCACCGATCCTTATCACAACAAACTTCTCTCTTACCTATTTCATTATTTCAGGCGAGATAGAGACAAGCAAGGTATCAGCCTGGCTGCTGGTAATGAATGTCGAGGGCCAGTCTGTCCTTACTGCCTGGGCAGCCGGAAAGTTTGTACCGGAGCTTATTGCCCAATTTATTAATAAAAGCGACCTTAAGGACAGTACTTCTAAAAAAGAGATCATTATACCCGGATATGTCGCCCAGCTTCAGGGTGAACTTGAGGATGAGCTTGGAGATGGATGGAAAGTGGTCGTGGGCCCAAGGGAAGCAGGAGAGGTCCCTAAATTTCTTAAAGAATATGCATCATGATAAAAGAGTTCTAACGGGCAGTTAGAAAATAATGTCCGGCAGGGGATTGATTTTATAAAAAATTGAAAGGAGAAACAAGTGGAAAGCGATATTAAAATCGCACAGGCAGCAGAGATGAAACATATCAGAGAGATTGCTGAATCGATTGGTTTGAACGAGGATCATCTGGAATTATACGGCAATCATAAGGCTAAGATAAGCCTGGATGTGATCGAAGAGTTTAAGGATAGGCCAAATGGAAAGTATATAGATGTAACAGCTATAACTCCGACCCCGCTGGGCGAGGGAAAGACAGTTACTACTATCGGACTTGCGATGGCCCTTAATAAGATAGGCAAGAAGGCAATAACCTGTATCCGCCAGCCATCTCTCGGTCCGGTATTTGGAATAAAGGGAGGTGCCGCCGGAGGCGGCTATTCCCAGGTATTGCCGATGGAGGACTTCAATCTTCATCTTACAGGGGACAATCATGCAGTAAGCATAGCACATAATCTTCTTGCGGCTTTTCTTGATACCCATCTGATGAAAGGAAATGATCTGAATATAGATCCATTTTCCATAACATTAAACAGGGTCGTAGATGTAAGCGACAGGGCGCTTCGAAATATTATAATAGGACTCGGCGGAGAGCTGAATGGTATGCCAAGAGAAACAGGGTATGATATTAGTGTTGCCTCAGAAGTGATGGCCATACTTGCTCTGACCACGGGACTCAAGGACCTGAGACAAAAACTGGCAAAGATGGTAATAGGCTCCACATATGATGGAAAAGCAGTGACAGCAGAGGACCTCAAAGCGGCCGGAGCAATGACAGTTTTATTAAAAGATGCAATAAAGCCAAATCTTCTCCAGACCATAGAGCATACGCCATGCCTGGTCCATGCCGGGCCATTCGCAAATATAGCCCACGGCAATAGCTCGATACTTGCCGACCAGATAGCTATCAAGCTTGGTGAATATGTAGTTACTGAAAGCGGATTCGGAGCAGACTGCGGAGCTGAAAAATTCATGGATATTAAATGCAGGTATAGCGGCCTTAAACCTGATGCAGTGGTCATAGTAGCCACAGTAAGGGCGCTCAAGATGCATGGCGGAGGTTTTGAATTCATCCCTGGCAAGGGTGTTGACAGGGTCCTTATGGAGAAAGAAAATGTTGAAGCAGTTTTAAAAGGCTGCAGCAATCTTGAGAAGATGATAGAGAATATGAAGCTTTTCGGTGTTCCTGCAGTTGTGGCTATCAATCATTTTGAATCCGATACAGAAGCAGAAGTAAGTGCAGTGAGGGAAAGAGCCCTTGCAGCCGGAGCGGAAGATGCTGTAACCAGCAAAGTATGGCTGAGGGGCGGCGATGGCGGTACAGAACTTGCCGAAGCAGTAGCAAAGGCAGCCGAGAAACCTTCTGAATTTAAATTCCTCTATCCGCTTGACTGGCCGATAAAGAAAAAGATCGAGACAATAGCAACAAAGATATATGGAGCTGATGGGGTAGATTATCTGCCTGAAGCTGAGAAAAAAATCAAGCTATACACAAAGCAGGGTTTTGATAAACTGCCGATATGCATGGCCAAGACACATCTATCATTATCCCATGATCCAGAGCTTAAGGGAAGACCCACTGGATTTACAATACCGATCAGGGACGTAAGAGCTTCGGTCGGAGCAGGCTTTCTCTATCCCATTCTTGGACAGATGAGGACGATGCCGGGACTGCCAAAGGAACCTGCAGGAGAGAAAGTCGACATAGATGATAATGGAAATATTGTAGGCTTGTTCTAGAATGTAACAAATACTACATAAAAGTCATATATTATGGCATAATATAT
>CBDUUS010000093.1:0-5171 GCA_965370465.1 uncultured bacterium
ATACAGTATAAAACCTATAAAAAGAATAGATTATTAAAATATCATAGAAATATTTATGATATACTTAAAATAATTTTGTTTCTAAAATTTTTTCAGTCAGTCAAGATAAAATAGAAAATTACTAAAACATTAAAAAATAATAGAGGCTGTGCCTGATAATAAATAAACATTATACCAGATTAAGGAGAGGTGGATTATGGATAAATTAAATTGTGCTGTTATAGGACTTGGCTGGTTTGGAGAATACCATATTGACACTTTAAAACAATTTCCTGCAGTTGAAGTAGCCGCAATCTGTACCCGGACAAAGACCCGCTTACAGGAACTGGCAAAAAAATATGAAGTCCAAAAAACTTATACCAATTACCACGATCTTTTAGCTGACAGTGATATAGATATGGTATCAATCACAACCCATGTAAAGGACCACTCCCAAATTGCCATAGATTCAATAAGAGCCGGCAAGCATGTGTTTTTAGAAAAACCTATGGCGGATAATACCCGGGAATGTGACCGGATCCTAAAAGAATTAGAGAGAACAGATAAAGCCTTTATGGTTGGGCATATTTGTAGATTTGATACACAGTATGCAATGGCAAAAGAAGAAATAGAAAAAGGAAATCTTGGAAAAATCGTATCCCTTTATGCTAAAAGAAACCTTTCTAGATCAATTACAGAAACACACCTAAATAAATTAAGTGCTTTATTCGGAGATGGCATACACGATCTTGATCTGATGCTCTGGTACACTGACTCTAAGCTAAAAAGCGTATATGCGCAGAGCATAAATACCAGACCCCACCTTAAGTACGATGATATCGGATGGGCTCTTTTTAGATTTGAAGATGGCACTTTTGCAGTAATTGAAACCATCTGGAGTCTGCCTGAGAATGTTCCTTATATTATTGATGCGCAAATGGAGATAATAGGAACTGAAGGCATGCTAAACATAGACAATTCCGGTAAAAATTTTACAGTTATAACAAAAGATGGAGTTGCTTTTCCAGAATCAAAGTACTGGCCGAAGGTGCATAATGCCAGGAGAGGGTATCTTAAAGAAGAATTTGACTATTTTATTAAATGCATAATAAGTGGCAGAAAACCTACGGTTATCACCCCCATGGAATCAAGAAATGCGGTTCATGCTATAAGGATGGCAGAAAAATCTGCCAGAGAGAACCGTATAATAAATTTTTAAAAAGGGAAAGGCAGACAATAGAGTTTGATCATATTGGTATGACAACCAATTAAGAGAAAAACCTCATATTGCTTTCAGGGTAAAAAATTAGAAAAAGCCTTCAGGGGGGAATTAAAAGCTCTATTCAAACCCTTTGAAGCAGAGAATTTTACAAAAGTTGGTTTCTATGAAATTTTAGTTATAAAGTTGATGGAGTATTGTGAAGATAAGAATAAATAATTTATACATAAACCCATTTGGAGGTAAATAATGCGCCTTAAAACACTTTCTGATTCAGTCTATCATTTAAGAATAGAAAAATTACAAAATAAGCTAAAAGAAAACGATCTGGATTTATTCGTGGGATATAGCAGTGAATGTGAGTCAGCGACTTCCAGATACCTGACTGGATTTTGGCCATTTTTTGATTTTGCTGCAGTTTTAGTCCCGGCCCAGGGCAATGCTGCATTGGTTACCGGAGGTCCGGAATCGTATGAGTTTGCAAAATCTTTTGCTAAATCAGTGGATATATACATTAACCCCCTGCTGGTTGAAACATCGGCCCCTGACTGGGTACCTGAGGTTGCAGGAGAAAACTTTTCCCAGATACTGGAAAAAGTTTGTGGTAAAAAACTTCGGCGAATAGGACTTGGCAATTGGAATATATTTCCATTTGATCTACTGGAGGACTTAAAAAAAGCTTCCCCCCGATCTGAGTTTGTACCAGCAGATGAGCTGCTCCTCGATATACAGGCAATAAAGCAAGATGAGGAGATCCCTTATATTATAGAGGCCTATAAAATTACTGAACAAGCATTAATGAGTGCATTAAATGAGGCGCAAGCTGGTAAAGGAGAATGGGAGCTTGAAGCAAAAGCAAGGTCGACAATGGCCCTGCTCGGAGCAGAAGGAATGCCATATCCTTCCTGGGTTTGTTCCGGGCATAATACTATGCTAAGCCTTTGCAGGTCAACTGAAAAAGTAATAGAAAAAAATGACCTGGTCCAGCTTACTATAGGAACTAAATATATGGGCTACTGCGGTAATATGTGCCGCCCTTTTGCCATTGGAAAATTCCCAACACAAGCAAAAAAATTGGCTGATGTAGCACTGGAAGCCGTAAGTTATGTGTTGGAAACAATAAAACCAGGTATGGAAAGCTCTTTACTTTTTAAAGGTTATTACAAAATATTATCAAAGTATGGATATCAGGACCATACTTTGTATGGTCCTGCACACGGCACCGGCAGTTCCGAAGTCGAGGGTTTATGGCTATCTGAAAAATCAAACTTCATCATAAGACCTAATATGCTTTTTAATATTGATATATGGCTCTCAGACAATAACTATGGGCTCAGATTTGAAGATGGTATTCTTATAACCGAAAGTGGCGTGAAAGAGCTTACTTCTTACAGAAGGGAGGTTATCACGCTGTGATGCAAGCAAACAGAGCCGATATTTCAAGAGAGGTCCTTAAAAGAAAAAATGAAATTATCAACTGGCTGAAAAAACTAATAAGCTTCTCCAGCGAAAACAGGCCGCCCAATGGCTTTGAGGCACAAGCCCAGGAATTTTTAAAAAAGGAATGTCTGGAGTTAGGGCTTGAAGTAGATACATTTTCTCCCGATGAGATTGAAGACATCAAACAGCATCCCTGGTGGCTTTCAGGAAGAAATTACTCAAATAATAGGAAAAATATGGTAGCCACATGGAAGAGTGCTTCTGAAGGAAGATCAGTTCTTTTCAGCGGTCATATAGATGTTGCCCCTTTTGAACCTGGAGAGTGGGAGATTACAGAACCGTTTAACCCAATAGTAAAAGATGGAAAACTGTATGGCAGGGGTTCAGCTGACCTTAAAGGAGGTATGGCTGCCTCTTTTTGGGCCATAAAAATACTTAAAGAACTGGGTTTTGAGCCTTCTGGAGATATAATTTTTGAAAGTGTTGTAGATGAAGAATTTGCCGGGGGAAATGGAACGCTCGCTTCAAGATTAAAAGGCTACAATACGGACCTAACAGTACTTGTCGAACCAACAAGAATGCAGGTATGCCCGGCATGCCTCGGTGCCTTTTTAGGTGATCTTGTGCTAAGAGGCAATTCCGGAATGCCGTTTATGGGTTTTACCATCCCCAATCCGATCAATGGAGCTTCGACCATTATTGACTTATTTAAAAAGTGGAGTGAAGAGTGGAGTTTGACAAACCAGCACAACCTTTTTAGCGAGAAAGGTAAAGAGTTAAAAACTCTATTATGGGATATTAGTTCCAAAATACCTGGAGAATTTACTCAGATGGGCACACCTTCAGTTACTAAAATATCATGGATCGTATGGTGCTATCCAGGTACAGATGAAGAAGAGTTTAAAAAGAAATTTAAATCATTCTGGGATAAACAGAAAAGTACCAATAAAAACCTAAAGCCTTTTGAATTGGAACTTAAATTTACTTACCATTATGTAAGACCAGGGGAGACAGATCCTCAAAATACAAATGTCAGGCAAGTAATAAATGCATTCAGCCAATATACCGGCAGCTCTCCAATAGTCGGGGGAGCACCCTTTTCATGTGATATGGCCATATATAATAAAGTCGGAAATATGCCTACCGTTATTTTAGGGCCCAGAGGAGGGAATCTTCATGCTCCGGATGAATGGGTGCTGGTAGATGATATAATGTCACTAATAGGGATTTTTATTACACTTTTAAAATATTGATATTATAATAAAAAGAACTATCAAACTTATTATATTAACATCAAAAACAGTACAGTCACCAGGTAAAAACATAGTGGATATATGTTTTTAAGGATTGCATTTATCAAGTTAAAAAATATTTTTCAAAATTTTTTCATTTAAAACAGGAGTGGCCCCTCTTTGTGATGAAACCCAGGATCCCAGTTTATTGGCAGCATTACTTATCTCTTTGAGTGTTTTCCCTTTAAGATATTGGACCGCCATTGCAGCAGTAAAAGCATCTCCGGCCCCAACTGTATCGGCAACTTCAACTTTATATCCCTTATGGATAAAGTAGTCACTTTTATTCAATATAAGGCTGCCTTCGTCTCCTTTGGTGAGACATAAAAGTTTCAGATTATACTCATTGATAATTTTTTTGCACAGATTTATTTCACTACCATCATCTGAATAACACAACAAGTTTTTCAATATTTTTAATTCATGGCTGTTCAGTTTCAGTATATTAGTATTTTCCAGTGACTGCCTGATTATTCTATCTGAATAAAAATCCTGCCTTAAGTTTATATCAAATATCTTAGTAGTATTATTGCCGGTCAGCTTTAAGAACCTGGAAATCGTATCTTTTGACTTTGAGGATCTCTGAGCCAGGGTGCCAAAACATACTGCATCAGCATCTTTTGCAAGTTTTTTCAAACTATCATCCAATATTAAAAAATCCCAGGCTACATTTTTATTAATTATATAACCCGGCTGTCCTGTTTCATTCAGTTTCACATCGACTGTTCCAGTGGGATAAGAGGGATCGCCTTGTATATAGGTGCTATCCAGGTTAAGATCCTCTATGGAATCCAGGATCTCTTTTCCCAGAGGATCACTTCCAACCCTGCTGACAATGATCCCATTTTGTCCCAGACCTCTGGAATAATATGCAAAATTTGTTGGTGCGCCTCCAAGTTTTTTCCCCTCAGGAAAAATATCCCATAGTATTTCGCCCAGGCCTACTATATTAAATACCTTTTCCTTATTAGTTAAATCTTTTTTTATCAGAAAATTGTTTGTATCCATATTTAATTATAATCCTACCCATATTCTGGATCAAACGATTATATAGATAGCCTATCCTGGCATTTTTTTATATTTAATTTATTTTGGACCGAAAGGAACAGATCTTGCAGTCAATTTATCTGCAACAAATAGAACATTTTCTTTTGGGTCCTTATGCAGTTGAAGCAGGGTGCCCGGCCTGTCAAGAGTAGGCGGATGCATTACTGCAAGCCTAAAACTTGCAAGCTGCCAGT
>CBDUUS010000094.1:0-5158 GCA_965370465.1 uncultured bacterium
AGTTAATATTCTATAGCAATAATTACTATTAAAAAATTATTATCTTATTATACGAAGTAATATGTGTCTTTCAAAAGTTTATTTAAATAATAAGTAAAGATAATCTGATATTTGAAGAGGTTTGTAGCGTGATTGACAAAAGAGGTGTTATTGAAATTGACACGATGTTTGGCAAAAAGAAAGTAGATGGTTATTCTATTAACACAATTCGACATATTGCTAAAAAGCAGTAGTTGCACTAATATACTACAAAGAATTATATTAAAATGGAGTTTAATATGCATACTTCCGAAATAAAAAAAATGGAACTAATAAATAAAATTGCAAAACTACCTGAAAAAAACATATATGAAGTTGATAACTACATACAAAAAATACTCTTGCAATTAAAATTTGAAAAACCGAAACCTGTAAGTTTAAAAGGAATTTGGAAAAATAAGGGATTTGAAAAGATAACTAATTTGGATGTGGAGATTAAGAAAAATCGGGATGAGTTAAATGATTCTATACTAAAAAAGGCTCTTTAAACATGCAATATTTATTAGATACAGTTACTACTGTTCGGCATTTTGCAGAAACAGGTAAACTTGGCAGGAAAGCACAGAAAATTCTAAATAGTACTGAAAATACTTATGTAATTTCTGTTATCAGTTTAATGGAGGTGCTATATCTTTCGGAAAAACGAAGGATTGGTATTGATTTAAAAGAGACATTAAATAGAATAGAACATTCTTCATTATATAGTATTGTGGATTTAACGCCGGATATATTAAAAGTTGCGAATGATTTAATTTTTTATGAATTACATGATAGATTGATACTATCAACAGCTAAGTGGTTAGATATTTCTATTATATCGAGTGATGAAAAATTCAAGCAAGTTAATGGTATTCAAGTATTATGGGATTAATATTATTTATAGGAATTTCCTTGCTGGATCACCAGCCTATAAGCCTTATTTCTCCTATCCTGGCTTTCTGGAAAAGTTTGTAACAATTTCTGGCTTTTTTAGTATCATCCCCTGTCAGGTATCTGAGAATTATATTTAAGTCCAGAAAAATCATTTATTCATCTTTCCGACAATTTTTTTAGCATGTTCTTCCTGCAATATTTTTCTATTCTTCTTGAAATCTTCAGGTCTTTTCAAAGGAGGGACCATGCCATAGACTTTCTCAATAGTATATTTTGCCGGAGCAGGTCTGACACCGTCGTCATTCATGCTGAAAGCCACTTTATCTTTGGATTTAATATCAGGATAGGATCTTATTTTAAAAGGCATTGTAACCTATCCTTTTTTTGTCAATGTACTTATTGTTACAAGATATATAGTTTCAGATAATGGAATGGTTTATCTTGTTAATATGGGTCCCAATATAGAAATGGCAGATGCGCATGAGAGAGAATCGCTTTTTGATGATCTTGGAAGCCTTCTTGAGGAAACTAAAAGTGAGAGTAAAGACTATAATAATCTTAAGATAGGATTTACTGGCGGGTTGATGGTTATTGACTATGAGGGCGATAAGATGGCTTATAAAGATTTTTTTATTACAGGCGCAATCACTTTAATATTTATTATTGCACTTCTTTTTTTCTCCTTTAGAAGCCTGTCAATACCACTTTTAGCTATTATACCTATTCTTATCAGCATAGTCTGGACAACAGGCATAGCATTCCTTATCTATGATTCTCTTAATCTACTGTCAATTTGTTTTGCAATACTGATACCTGGTATTGGCATTGATTTCTCTATTCATCTGCTGACACGATTTATGCAGGAAATGGAAGAACACAGTGATGCTGTAATTACTTTTCAGCACACATTTGTTCATACTGGAAAGGCTGTTGTAATGGGCTGTTTGACTACAATGGTAGCTTTTATCTCACTTTGTTTTGCTGATATAAAAATACGTAACCGTTCACGGATTATTTGACCACGAATGAGGGACTACTTCTTATCCACACGCTATATACATAAGATGAGGAAGCTGGAACTTCCGATAGCACAAAGTTTGTGGCTCAAGTGGTGATGCACTTTTGCTCAAATTGTATTCAGGCATTTCACAAACTCCGCGTTACACACAATTCTACTCATCCTGGTGTTAAATATATTTAGTTTCATTCACCAATTATCTATAAATTAAATATGAAAAAGGAAACAAAAATCATACAAATGCAGTATAGATGGTTAGGAAAAACGATATAAAGATTCAACTCTACTTCGATTTGATTACTCATTAATTATCCCATCCTTAAAATTGAAATATAAAAGATTTTTCTTGACAGAGATAGATATACCTATTACAGTTAGATAATACTATTTATAATTAGTCTGTCTATATCCAGTATAAATATAAAGATAGTTGTTTTAAGCTGAGGATTAAATAAGTAAAAGAAGAAATAGTTAAGCGCTGAGAAGATAATAGAGCTTTTGATTTAAAGGATCAGGGTCTATGCATCGGAACAGTTTAAAAATAAAAAAGCAGAGAATTTAATTTTTATAAGAGTTTACAAAGAGAAAGGAGTGAAAGGCTTTGAAAAAACAAAGTGGAAAGAAACAGGGATTAGGAAGACTTATTGAAATAGCGGGCCAGAAAAAAGTAAATCTTATTCTCTCAGGATTTTTATCTGCTATAAGTGCCGCATTGGGATTTATTCCATTTGTAATTGTATATCTTGTTATTGTTGAGCTGCTCAATCCCCCGATTGAGCAGGCATATGTCATCAGGCTTGCCTGGATTGCTTTTAGTTCTATAATTTGTCGGGCAATCTTTCTTTACGGGAGCAGTATGCTTTCACATATTGCTGCTTTTGATATCCTGTATGGATTACGAAGGAATCTGTCCCGGAAGCTGGGAGGTCTCCACATGGGATACTTTACACAGAGGACATCAGGGGAGATCAAAAAGATAGTGAATGAGGATGTGGAGCGGGTCGAACTATTTGTAGCCCATCACATCCCTGATATAGTAGCAGGGGTAATTCTTCCCATTATTACTATTTCATACCTTTTTACAATTGATTGGCGCCTTTCCCTTATTATGCTCATTCCTTTACCATTAGCATTCATGACACAATTCTGGGCCTTTGGTAGCGGTAAGCGCGGGTCGTTGATGGAGAGATATTCAAAATCAATGGAAAATATGAATGGGACGATTATTGAGTATGTGCGGGGGATGTCAGTAGTTAAGGTTTTTGGCCAGACGGTCCATTCATTTAAGAGATTTAAAGATTCTGTCCATACATATCTTGATGTTGTTATAGAGTTTTCAAAAAAAGGATCACCGCCCTGGGCTGCTTTTGTGGTAATAACAAATTCTGCTATAATTTTTATAATGCCTTTCGGTGTATGGTTTTATATAAAAGGCAGCCTGGAAATCCAGTCTCTTCTCATGTTTCTTATACTTGGTGCCGGCTATATGGTGCCGCTTATGCGTCTTGCATTTCTAACAGGTTATCTAAGCCAGATCAATCAAGGAGTCAAGCGCATTGACTCTATAATCAGCGAACCTGATATCTCTTCACCTCTTATTCCTGCAATACCGGAAAACAATACTATTGAATTCCGCAATGTGGATTTTGCATATGAAGAGAAAGGAGTGCTGGAAAATATTAGTTTTAAGGCAGAAAGCGGTTCAGTAACTGCTCTGGTCGGTCCATCAGGTTCGGGAAAGACTACTATTGCTCAGCTGCTTTTGAGATTCTGGGATATTGGAAAAGGTGATATTTTAATTGGAGACATCAGCATAAGGGATATTCCAAATGAAGCCCTGATGGATAAAATCGGTTTTGTTTTCCAGGACGCATTTATGTTCAGTGATACAGTATATAATAATATATGCATGAATAAGAGGGGAGCCACTGAGTCAGATATTATTGCTGCTGCAAGGGCCGCACAGGCACATGATTTTATAGAGACACTGCCTGATGGTTATAATACTGTAATCGGAGAAGGAGGAAAGATTCATTTAAGCGGTGGTGAGCGGCAAAGAATTGCAATTGCAAGGGTGATTTTAAAAGATACTTCAATAATTATTTTAGATGAGGCTACTGCGTTTGCTGATCCTGAAAATGAAGTAAAAATTCAGGATGCATTTAGCAAGCTGATGCACGACAGGACTGTAATTGTTATTGCTCACCGCCTTTCCACTATTACTGATGCTGATCAGATCATTGTTTTAGATGAAGGAAAGATCGTTGGGAAAGGCAAGCACGAGAGACTGTTAGAATCCCAGAGCTTATATAAAAATATGTGGGAGTCGCATACTTCTGCACGCAAATGGAGTTTTAATCTTTCAGGAGGTACAAAATGATAAGAGCATTAAAGTTACTGTCTTTAACTAAAGCAAGCATGAGGAAAATGAATGCTTCAACAGCTTTGCACGTTATTGCATCTTTTCTAAAAGGTGCGCCTTATGGGGCCCTTATACTGGTTTTATGGGAATTATTTAATCCTCCCATTAATACTAAAAAAATTATAGGTGCAATTATATTTGCAGCAGTGGCATTGATTTTAGAATTAGTCTTTGCTATGACCGCTCACACAAAAAATCATATTGCTGCATACTCCTTAACTGCAGATACCAGACTCAAGCTCGGCGAGCATTTAAGAAAGCTGTCTTTAGGCTTCTTTAAAAAGCGTGATCCCGGGGACATAACAGCACTGCTGCTTCAGGATCTGGATAAAGTGGAACAGGTGTTTAGCCATTTTTATAATGAAATAATCTCATCAATTGTTATTGTAATAACAATTGCTTCTTTTATGTTTTTTACAGATTGGAGATTGGCCCTTGCGGCTATAATTGTTGTGCCGATTGCAATACCGGTACTGCTTATGGGCCAAAAAATAATTGCTCATTTTGGGAAGAAGCATATTCACTCAAGAAACCATGCAGTCTCAAGATTTTTAGAGTATCTGCAGGGAATAAAAGTCATAAAGGCTTTTAACTTAAAAGGAGAGAAATTTAAAAATCTGGACGATTCTTTTAAAAAGCTCAGAAGTGATAGCATAAAGGTAGAAGCTGCCCCCGGGCCACTTATTATAAGTTATGGGATAACTCTTGAGTTTGGATTAATTGTAATACTTCTTACAGGAGCTTACCTGCTGTTTGGCGGAACTCTTTCAGTAACAGTATTTTTAACTTTTATGGTTTTAAGTGTG
>CBDUUS010000095.1:0-5133 GCA_965370465.1 uncultured bacterium
CACCTGCATAGGAACACCAGTTGCATAAAAAAGCAACTATCTTTACTCTATCATCTGTACTGCTCTTTTTGTTTTTTTCTTTTTCAGGGCTATCAGTCATATTCATTTTTAAAATATTATAGTTTTATATTTTTTTATTTTATCATGATACAAATATTTACCTATAGAGACACGGCCTTGATCTCTTGCAGTAACATCTCATCAGTATAATAGTTCAGACTCACTGCATCTATGGGACATGTCGCCTCACAGAGTCCGCATCCTTTACATACAGATTCAATTACCTGCACTACATTTTTGCCCCGCAGGTCCACTTCCTCTATGGCATTAAACGGACAGACCATCAGGCATTTATTACATCCTATGCATCTTGTCTGGTCAACTACTGCTACTATTGGATCTGTTGCCAGCTTGTCTTTGGACATCAGCGCCAGGACCTTGCTTGCCGCAGCACTTCCCTGACAAACACTTGCCGGTATATCTTTAGGGGACTGGCATGTGCCTGCAAGAAATATTCCTGCGGTATTTGTTTCTATGGGCCTTAATTTTGGATGGCTTTCTGTAAAGAAACCGAATGGCCCTGTAGTAATATTTAATACCTCTGCCAGCTTTTTATATCCTTCCGAAGGTACCATAGCCGATGCCATGACTACGAGATCCGCTTCAATCTCAACTCGCTCTCCAATGAGCGTGTCTGCCCCTTTGACTATCAGTTTCTTGCCTTCCTTATATATTTTAGCTACTTTGCCCCTGATATATTGGGTCCCATATTGCTTTGCCCTTGAGATGAATTCATCATAATCTTTACCGGGGGACCTGATATCAGTATAGAATACATAAGAATCCGAATCAGGAATATGTTCCTTTGTGAGTATTGACTGTTTGGCAATATACATACAGCATGCTGAAGAACAGTAAGGTTTCCCGATGGATTCGTCCCTGGATCCCACACATGACAGAAATACAATTTTCTTCGGTTCAGTATTATCAGACGGCCTCAGGATATGCCCCTCTGTTGGCCCGGATGCACACATCAGCCTCTCATACTGGAGGCCGGTTATTACATCATCCAATCCTCCTCCCCCATATTCGCCAAAAATATCAGTATCTATAAGGTCCGTTCCTGTAGCTACTACAATGGCTCCGACTTCTCTGGTCACCATCTCTTCAGTCTGGGTGTAGTCAATGCAATTTGCTTCACATGCCTTTGCACATTCATGGCATTCTGCACATATCCCGCAATCAAGGCACCTCTGGGCTTCAGCTTTTGCCTGCTCCTCAGTAATAGTAAGTATGGCTTCTTTGAAATTTTTGATCCTTTCAGCAGGTTTTAACTTCCCCTCTTTGACTCTTTCTTCTTTTTTAAACGATTTAAGCTGTTTATCAGTAAATACCTCATCAGCCTTTAATCCTATATCTGAACTTTTTTCTTTTTTTATAGCCTCTGCTATATCTTCAAGTTTTTCTCCTCCCAGCATCCTTCCTATCACTTTTGCTGCAAGTTTTCCGTGTCCGATCGCTTCAGTTACCGTTGCGGGGCCGAGTACCAGATCGCCGCCGGCGAAGATCCCATTATTGTCTACAGACAGGATTGTCTCATCCATTAATTTGACAGTCTGCCAGGATGTAAGCTCACAGGTCCTTTCTCCACTCTGAAGATAGCCGGTATCCGGTTTTTGACCTATTGTTACAATTATTTTGTCAACCGGGTATTTGAATTCACTTTCTTCAATTGGCACGGGCCTTCTCCTCCCGCTGCTGTCAGGTTCTCCCAGTCTGTTCTTTATCAGGATGATTTCTTTTACCTTACCGTTTTTACCTTCTATCTTTACCGGCGAGGTAAGATAATTTATTTTAATCCCTTCTTCAAGAGTATCATCGATTTCTTCTTCGGTAGCAGGCATTTCTTTTCTTGTCCTCCTATAAAAAATGCTTACCTTGCTAGCCCCGAGGCGAAGGGCTGTTCTTGCTGAATCTAAAGCAACATTTCCTCCACCGATCACTGCCACGCTTCCCTTTATTTTTCCAATTCTTGAGAGAGCTGCATCTCTTAAAAAATCAACTCCGGGAACTACGCCTTCAAGGCCCTCGCCTTCGCACTTCAATGCAAGATCTTTATGTGCGCCAGTTGCCATAAATACTGCGCTAAAGTTATCTTTTTCCTTTAACTTTAACACATCTTCATAACTTTCTACCGGATGATCAGTCTCAATATCAACTCCCATCCTTTTAATTACATCTATTTCAATATCTAATATCTCTTGAGGCAGCCTGTAATCCGGAATTCCTACCCTGAGCATGCCCCCTGTTACAGAAAGAGCCTCAAAAACCTTCACGGCATACCCATTCTTTGCAAGATAGTAGGCTGCAGTAAGTCCCGCAGGACCGGAACCCAGTATCGCTATTTTTTCTTTTTTCTTCTCTTCCATTTCAGGAAGCGGTATCTCTCCTAATTTTAATTCATAGTCTGCTATGAATCTCTTGAGGTTCATGATAGATACCGGTTCATCTACAAGGTTCCTCGTACAGCTGCTTTCACATGGATGCATGCACACCCTTCCACAGATCGAGGGGAAAGGATTTTCTTCTCTGTGAAGTTTTAAAGCTTCAAGATATTTTCCTTCTTTTATCAGGGCGATATATCCCTGTGCTGATACATCTGCCGGGCATGTGCTCTTGCATGGAGCCTTGCCCCTTCTGTTTATATAAAAAGCCGATGGAACAGCCTGCGTAAACATCCTGGATATGGCTTTTTTGGTTGACAGCCCTTCCTCATACTCGTTTGAGCATACAACCGGACATACTTTCTCACATTCTCCACAGGATGTGCAGTTTTTCTCATCAATAAATCTTGGTTTTTTCCTGACGGTAACCTTGAAATTACCTATTGAACCTTCTACCTTTACGACTTCAGAGAGGGTAAGAAGCTCTATATTTTCATGGATCCCGACATCAACCATTTTTGGTGAGAGAATACAGGCCGAACAATCAATAGTGGGAAAAGTCTTGTCAAGCTGGGCCATCTTCCCCCCAATGGATGATTCTTTTTCAATTAGCGTGACTTTTCTCCCGCCATCTGCTATATCCAGAGCTGCCTGGATTCCTGCTATCCCGCCGCCGATCACTATAACATTTTTGCTTAGATCAAAATATTTTGGATAAAGTTCCCGATGCCTGTAGACTTTGGCTGCAGACATCCTTATCAATTCAATAGCTTTTTTTGTCGCTTCTTCTTTATTATCATGTATCCATGAATCATGTTCCCTGATATTGGCCATATTAAAAAGATAGGGGTTGAGTCCGACTGATTCCACGGTCCTCATAAATGTAGGGCCATGTACCCGCGGTGAGCAGGATGCAACAATCACCCTGGTCAATTTATGTTCCTTTATAGCTTTTTTTATCTCTTCCTGTCCGGGTTCCGAGCAAGTATACAGATTGGTCTGTGAAAATACCACTCCAGGGAACTTTAATACTTCCCTGGCAACTCTTTCTACATCTACTGTACCTGCAATATTTGATCCGCAATAACAGATAAAGATACCTATTCTCAATTTATTCTTCCCTCTTAAAGTCTAATAATTTATAATCCTTAATTCTTTTTACCAATTATGGCCGGGCTCACAAAAAGCCTGTCTACCATGACTTCCTCTGGTGAGAGGCCAAGTGCCATTCCCAGTATTTGTGTAATAAAAATGATCGGCATATGGAAATGTGTTTTTTTGTATTTATTTATCTGGGTCTGTCGCAGATCCAGATTCTGCTGGCACAATTGGCAGAATACTATCATACTGTTTGCACCGCTCTCTATTGCTGCCGAATCAAGTATTTCACCACTCAGTCTCAGGACCTCATCTTTATTTGTAAGAGAAAGAATCGCCCCGCAGCATTCAGTTTTAAACTGAAAATCTTCACATTCCATATCTACCATTTTCAGTATTTCTTCCATGGAGGTCGGATTTTCAATATCATCAAATTTGGGAACGCCTTCAGGCCTCAGCAGCGCACATCCATAGTAACATACCGGTTTAAGGCTATTTAAGATGGAATATCCCTTACTGTTTTTGTTTCTTTTGCCTTCCAGCTCTCTATATTTTTTACCTATAAGTTCCTTCTGAAGATTTAAAAACTCAATAATTGAATATATCTTGATACTGAAATCTTTTTCGGTATCAAAGCCCATCTCTTTTAATGACTTAAGGATTGAATCCCTTTTTTTTTCTTCCCTTAAATTTTTTAGCTCTCCCTTATTGTTATTTATATAATAAGAGGCTTTAAGCAATTTATTATAACAGGAGATACATGGGCACAGGATCTCATTCAATCCCATTTCATCTGCAAGCAATAGATTTCTTGCCGAAAGAGTCGC
This sequence comes from uncultured bacterium, assembly GCA_965370465.1. Lineage (GTDB taxonomy): Bacteria > Actinomycetota > Humimicrobiia > Humimicrobiales > Humimicrobiaceae > M55B120. The sequence goes on from CBDUUS010000095.1 coordinate 4,370, forward strand.
CACAAGCTCATCGCTGACATTGCTTGCAGGAGTGGTGCCGCAACAATTCCAATCAGTAATCTCCTCATATTCTATCCCGAGTAGACCCAGGACCTTTTCTATTGAGACATTAAAATCCACAGCCGTAGATTTTAAGGAACATCCAGGATAATATGCAATTTTTTTTAAATTCTTGCTTTCTTTTTCTTCCATTATAAATATTTTTTAATAACTTTTCCTACTGCTTTTCTGCCTTTTATAAGCTCCGGCAGCATCTTGATCTTCCTCTTTCCCAGGATCTTCAATGCTATATCTGAATCATTAAAAAACTTTCCGCTTAAAATATTTAATCCCATGATCAAACCGGGTTCATAGCTTCTTCCAAACTTGCCCAAAATCCTTAAAAACAAATTATAGAACCTTGACATATTTTTATTTTTAAATTCACCTATTTTCCAGCTTTCATTTCTTATAAAATTCATTATTGCCGATATACTTACTTCCTGGGGACACCTGCTGCTGCAGATATCGCAGGATATGCAAAGATATATTGAGTTGGAATCCAGGATCTTATCGATCTTATCAAGCATTACCAGCCTTATTATCTGATTGGGCTTGTATTCAAAAGCATCTGCCATCGGACAGCCTGCCGTGCATTTGCCGCATTGATAGCAATTATACATATTAGGTTCAATATAATTTAGAAGATCTGATTTTATTCTTTTTAAATCTTTTTGTGTTTTTGCCATTTTCGATCTAAATGTATTTTACATCCTTGAAAATCT
>CBDUUS010000096.1:0-5114 GCA_965370465.1 uncultured bacterium
TGAAATGTGTAAATACAAAGGAAACTTTAAGCATTATCTATATCTACACAATAAAAACATTCCAACTGTTTTTATAAATGGAATGCTTCAAGATATTGATATCCCTTTTGTTAGAATTAATGAAGTAAGAGCTGGTTACCTTGCCACAACACATATGCTAAAAAAGGGATTAAAAAAAATAGCACTTTTAGGCGGATCATTAGATTTCATGCCTGCTCGCGAGAAACTAAAAGGTTATAAAAAAGCTTTTAGGGAATTTGGCATGCCCATTGATGAAAAATATATAATTCTGGATAATTTTGAAATAAAAAATGGTTTTAGAAATACAAGTAAATTATTATAAATGGATGAGAGGCCTGAAGGAATAATAACTGGCAGCGATATCTTAGCAATAGAAGTAATCCGGGCATCTGTTGCAAAAGGAATCAGTGTCCCCCGTGATCTAAAAGTTATTGGATTTGATAATATTAGCTTCTCAGCAACTTATTCTCCACCTATTACAACAATTGCACAACCAAAATATAAAATGGGCACAATGGCATTAGGTATGCTGGTCAAGCTTATTGAAAAAAAAGAATTGTTTCAAAAAAAGGTTTTAATCGAACCAGAACTTATTATAAGAGATTCATGTCCATAAATTTTCATTAACAAAATTCATTGAAGTCTATGGTTCCTTCAAATTTTTTATCATAAATATTTTCACCGGTAGATTATGGTAGGTATTAGTATTTTATACCTACGAGATCTAAAAAATAAGTTCTTATGAATTTCTATGAGCATTTTGAATAACCGCAACTCCTGCATATATAGCAGCCGCCTTCCGGCTCCATTATACCGCTGCAGCCTTCTTCCGGGCATATCATTATGGATCTCGGTCCATTTGTTATATCCAGGTCAAATTTATTAGAACCTTTAAGGATAAACTCAATAGCTTTTCCCATAGCATCCGGACATGAAAGCACATTCGTGTCCTTATTCGCTATACATGTTATGCAGCGTATGCCCTCTATCTGGCTCCTTATCTCATTCAGATCGATTCCGGCTCTTATGGATATACTGATCAGCCTTCCCACAGCTTCAGTCAGAGCCGAACATCCTTCTTCCCCGGTATTAGTAAATATCTCACATATTCCATGTTCATCGCTATTTACCGTTACATATAGTTTCCCGCAGCTTCCTATATTATATTTTTTAGTCATACCCCTGGTTATATCGGGGCGGGGTCTTGGTTTTATCGTGGGCATATTATCAGTATGGGCGGCTTCTGCAGTTTTACTTTCTTCTATTTTTTTGGAAGCGTCGGCAATAGTTGACTTTTCTTCAGGACCGGCTTCTGTCTGGACCTCTGTTTTCTTATTGTCCATACTTTTTCCCGAGACTTCGAGCACCTGCGCTCCCCGGCTGCCATCCCTGAATATCGTGATCCCCTTGCATCCCAGCCTGTATGAAAGCATGTAGACATCTTCAACATCCTGGACCGTAGCCGAATTAGAGAAATTAACTGTCTTCGAGACAGCATTATCGACAAATTTTTGAAAGGCTGCCTGAGAGCGGACATGCCATTTAGGTGTGACTTCATGAGCAGTTTTAAATATTCTTTCACAATTATCAGGAATCTCATCCAGACCCTGGAGATGACCCGTTTCAGCAATCTTATCCATAAGTTCTTTGCTGTAAAATCCTTCATCTTCTGCCATTTTCTTAAAGTGTTTATTTACTTCAAGGAGCCTGTCATTATCCATCACATTCTTTACAAATGAAATAGCAAACAATGGCTCTATTCCGCTTGAGCAGTCCGCTATTATGCTCAATGTCCCCGTGGGTGCTATTGTCGTCGTTGTAGCATTTCTGACCTTGTATCCTTCAGGAGAATCATATATGCTGCCTTTAAAGTTGGGAAACTCTCCTTTTTCTTCTGCAAGCTTTTTAGAAGCTTCCTTTGATTCATCCTGTATGAAGCTCATTATCCTGCCGCCAAGCTCCAGTGCTTCTTCGCTGTCATAAGGTATCCCCAGCATCACAAGAAGATCTGCCCACCCCATCACTCCAAGTCCGATCTTTCTATTTCCATCCACCATCTCACAGATTTTTTCCAGAGGATATTCGCTCATATCAATAACATCATCCAGAAATCTCACTGAGGTATGTACGACTTTTCCGAGCTTTTCATAATCTATTTTCTTGATGTCTTCATCCTCAATCATCATATGCGAGAGGTTTATAGAACCAAGATTGCATGCCTCGTAGGGCAAAAGAGGCTGTTCGCCGCAGGGATTAGTGCTCTCGATCTGGCCGATATGCGGAGTAGGGTTATCTTTGTTTAGCCTGTCAAGAAATATAATGCCGGGGTCGCCATTCCCCCAGGCATGCTCTACTATTTTTTTGAATACTTCCCTGGCATTGTAACGGTCAACTACTTCCTTCGTCATTGGATTTACAATCTCATATTTTTCATCATTTTCAACAGCCTTTATAAAAGCTTCTGTCACCCCGACAGATATATTGAAATTAGTCAGCTTCTCACAATTATCTTTTGCCGATATAAAATCCAGTATGTCGGGATGATCAACCCTGAGTATTCCCATATTGGCACCTCTTCTGGTGCCTCCCTGTTTGATTGTATCGGTGGCTGCATTAAAAACCGTCATAAAAGATATCGGACCGCTTGAAACACCCTTTGTGGAAAGGACCACATCATTTCTCGGCCTTATTTTTGAAAAAGAGTATCCTACTCCCCCGCCTGATTTCTGGATAATAGCTGTCTCCTTGAGCGCTTCGAAAATATCGGACATCGAATCCCCCACCGGCAGCACAAAACACGCTGCAAGCTGCTGGAGCTCTTTCCCGGCATTCATAAGTGTTGGTGAATTTGGAAGGAAATTCAGATCTGTCATTATATCAAAAAATTCCTTTTCTATTTCGAGGATCTCTTCTTCTGTCTTTCCGTATTTCTTCTCAGCAGAGGCAATATTCCGGGCCACTCTTATAAACATGTCCACAGGTTTCTCAAGAATATTGCCTTTTTCATCCTTTTTGAAATACCTTCTTTCAAGGACCTTTATGGCATTTTCTGAAAGATTGATCTTTTTCTGGGAATAATATTCAGTCATTTCTTTTCTTTTATCTTTTTTATCAGTTTTTCCCATTATCGGCTACCTCTCAATATTATATTATTTTATAAATTTTGTTTTTAATATATTTTTTATAATTATCCGGCCCTATCTGCCAGGACCTGCCTGGATCAAGAGACAATACACCGCAGACCAACTTATTAAACTTGATATTTTTCAAATCCTGATCTCTTAAGTAGAAAAATACTCAAGATATTGTGTATGATTATATATTAGAGCACAATATATGGTATGTCAATAGAAATATCATTATTTTATAAAGTATTTTTTCTAATACTACTCTAATAATTCTCTAATAATATTATAGAATTTTTAATTATATATTTCTTAATACATATACTATTTTTCTATCAAACATTAATAAAATATACCATGCTTCCTATTGATGCTTATCAATTATTTTAAACATAAGATCAATGATATACTGCAGCCGGTCCATTTTCAGAAAATCATATCCTATAAATATTATAGATAAATAACCATATAAAAATATACATTAGCCTTTTTTCTGGTATAATATTTGTTTCTGTTGATTATAAATAAGATTTAATAACACAAACTGTTATAAATACAAGGAGGACTATGAGCTCACTTATCAAGAAGAGACGAAAGAAAATGAGAAAGAAAAAACATAAAAAGATGCTTAAAAAGACCAGATGGCAGAGAAGAAATAAATAATTCTTATAATTTTAAAATATGAATAGGGACAATTCCAAAAACTATACCGGTTTCCTGCAAGCTCTTGATAAAAAAATCCTTATATGTGATGGGGCGATGGGAACAGAGCTTCAGATAAGAGGTTTTTTGGGTTGTCCTGATTCTGCAAATATTGAAAAAGATAATATAAAAAAAGTAACAGATATCCACCTTGACTACCTGGAAGCAGGTTCGGACATAGTACAGACCAATACCTTCGGAGCAAATCCTTTAAAATTAAGTTCATACAAACTCGAACAGAAAATCGAAGAGATCAATAAAAATGCAGTTGCAGCAGCACGTGGGGCCATAGGGACCCATGAGAGTAGATCAGCTTCTCAGGCAGAACACTTCATCGCAGGAGATATAGGACCCACAGGAAAACTGATGGAGCCTTCTGGTGAGCTGAAATACAGTGAGGCAGTGGACCTTTTTAGCAGACAGATCGGCGTTCTCATCGAAAACGGTGTCGATTTTCTACTTATTGAGACTATTATGGATATAAATGAAGCTCTTGCTGCAGTAGAAGCGGCAAGAAAAATATCAAGCAAGATACCTATAGCATGCACTCTTTCATTTGGTGCAAATGGCATTACCATGATGGGAAATAAAGCAGAAGAATCAGCCAGCATGCTTCTGGAAGCCGGATGTGATATAGTAGGCGCAAACTGCAGCATAGGATCCGATTCGATGCTCGATATAGTAAAGAAGATAAGAAAAGCCCGGCCGGATGCCAGACTCATATTCCAGCCCAATGCTGGTCTTCCTGTTTTAAAAGACGGAAAAACTTCATATAATGAGACCCCGGAAATAATGGCTGATAATATAAAGAAGTATCTTCCTTTCGGACCATCCATACTGGGCACTTGCTGTGGCAGCACCCCTGCTCATATAAAACAGCTGGTCCGAATTATTCGAGGCTGAACATATTTAAAGACAGTTTTGAGCCGGAAAAAACCATTTCCAGAGTCGGTTTAATTATTTTAAAATAGTATATATAAGCTAAATCAGACGATGAGCATATGAGAGGCGTAAAATGGTTAAAAGCAAGGAAAATACAGGTGAGATCAAGGTTTGCTGTCCAGAATGCGGAACTCCCGTCAAAAAAGGATCCTTTATCTGTTTAAACTGTGGATTAAAGATAAGTCTTACCGGAGGAAAAAATAAAAAGCAGGATAGAACTCCCATTAGAAAGTTAGCAGGCCGCTCCAGACAAAAAGCTAAAAAAGATGATATGGGATCCGGAGACATTGCTGAGACAATGCCGGAATTAATCAACGATTTATT
>CBDUUS010000097.1:0-5112 GCA_965370465.1 uncultured bacterium
GTCCCTACAGGTTTCATATATCCGACTTTTAGGCCTTTCTCTAAAAATATCTTACCCGTACCGACGCACATAGAGCTTTTCCCTGAAAACGGCTGATTTGATATAAAGTATAATGGGACCATTTCTAACCTCCTATTCTTATTCTTGCATCTCCAGCAATTGAACCTTCCCCCTGTTTTTTAACAAACAGAGGATTTATATCCATTTCCATTATTTCCGGAAAATCAGTCACCAGCTGAGACATCCTGAGAAGGACATCCACAATACTTCCTATATCTGAGGGTATCTCTCCCCTGGTTCCCTTCAACAGTTTTATGGTCTTGATCTCCGATATCATTTCCTTTGCGATTTTATCGCTTATTGGTGCGATTCTGAATGCTACATCCTTCAGGACTTCTACATATATGCCGCCAAGTCCGAACATTATCATCGGCCCGAACTGAGGATCTTCGTTTATTCCTATGATGGTCTCTTTTTTATCCATGACCATCTCCTGTATCAGTATACCTGAAATATTAGCATCTGGCATGTATTTTTTTACACTAAAGAGTATATCATCATAATTTTCTTCAAGTTCTTTATCATTTTCTATGCCTACTTTTATACCACCGACATCAGTTTTATGCAAAATATCTGGCGATACTATTTTAAGGACCACGGGATACCCTATCTCTTTTGCTATTTTTTTAGCTTCCTCTATATCGCGCGCCACTTCTGCTCTGGGAATCGCTATCCCATAAGCCTTAAGTATCTTTCTGGCTTCCAGCTCTCCAAGCTCCAGCCTTCCTTCAGCTTTACACCTGTCAAATACTTCCTTTACCCTTTCTTCATCCACATTATACTCAACTATGGGATGGGGCTTCTCCTTGATCCAATCACTTTGATCCATCATCACCTTCAGTGTCTCTACTGCATCTTCAGGGATATCAAAATTAGGTATCTTTTTCTTCATAAGGTGATTAATGCCGCTTTTGACTTCAGGACCCCCCATAAAACATGTCATTATAGGTATTTTACGGTCAGTTTTTTCCATCGCCCCGGCAATCGCCTTTGCTGTCTCAAGACCTTCTGTCATTGCCTGGGGTGTTAAAAGTACCAAAACTGCATCCACATTGCTATCTTCTATTACTATCTCAATAGTCTTTTTATACCTGTCTGAAAGAGCATCTCCAAGCACATCTACCGGATTATATAGATTAGCGGCAGCGGGTAGAAAATCTTTTAGCTTTTCAATTGTCTCATCATGAAGACTTGACAGCTGTAGGCCATTGATCTCGCATGCATCAGTAGCCATAATGCCCGGTCCGCCGGCATTTGTGATTATTGCGACTCTTTTACCTTCTGGCAATGGCTGATAGGAAAATGCCCTGCCATAATTAAATAGTTCTTTTATTGTATTGGCCCTGATGATCCCGGATTGTTTGAATGCTGCATCATATGCTTTGCTTGATCCGGCAAGCGTGCCGGTATGGGATGATACGGCTCTGGCTCCTGCATCAGTATTCCCTGATTTGATGATTATTACAGGTTTCTTTTTGGATACCCTGGAGGATATCCTTATAAAATCCCTGCCATTGACGACACCTTCTATATATGCCGTTATTACATCAGTGTTTGGATCGTCTGCCCATGCTTCAAAAATACCATTCTCTGATATATCTGCTTTATTTCCAAGGGATACTATCTTTGAAAAACCTATTTTGGATTCTTTTGCCCAGTCAAGCACAGCTGTCAGAAGCGCACCTGATTGAGATATAAAGCCTATCTTCCCCTTTGAGGGCATATTTGCAGAGAATGATGCATTTATCGGACATTGGGAATCAATCATTCCGAGACAATTGGGGCCCAATATCCTTATGCCATAACCCATGGCTTTCTCTATGAGCCTTTTTTCCCTTTTGGCTCCATTTATTCCCGTCTCTTTGAATCCGGCCGATACAACAATCGCATTCTTGATCCCTTTTCCAGAACACTCTTCAAGCGTCCTTGAAATATATTTTGCAGGGATCACTATGACTGCAAGCTGGATATCCTGTGGAACGTCTCTTATTGAAGAGTAGCACTTATGACCGTTTATATCTCTGGCTTTTGGATTTATAGGAAAAACTTTTCCTTTGAATCCAGAATTAATAATATTATCAAAAATAATACGCCCGACTTTTCCTTCTTCTCTCGCGGCACCTATAACTGCCACAGAGTCCGGACAAAAAAACTCCTTAAAACTCAAAATCTAACCCCCCCGGTTATTTGAATATAATCTTTATTTTTTTGCTTCTGCAGGTTCTTTCTCCTTGCTTTCAGGTTTGGAATCTTTTTCTTTTGCCTTTTCTTTTGCCTTTTTATCTTTTTCCTGCGATATGATCTCAGAATTTTTATAATACCCGCATTCGAGACAGACATGGTGCGCTATTTTCTTACTATGGCATCGGGGGCATTCTGTTATATTTAATAACTTGATTCCATCATGCGTACGTCTCTTATCTCTATTTGTCCTGGATACTTTTCTCTTTGGAACAGCCACTTCTTTCTTCCTCTCTATATTTTGTTACAAACTTGTTATAAGTCTGACAAATTCAATAATATATCATAAATATAACAATATTAAAACCGGAATTTCTTGCACATTTACCTGATCTGAATTGTTCTATTTACTGGAAGAAAGAGTGCTCTTGAATTGCTCTCTCCCCTTTTCAATAGCATTTAAAAGCCTGTGGAGCACAGCTTCCAGATTTGCCAGCTTTTCATCAGCATAATCTTCTGCTTCAAGGCGTATTGTCCTGGCCCGCGCTTCAATGCTGGACATCATCTCTTCGGATTTCCTTGTTGCCCTCTTCATGATCTCTGTCTCATCGACCAGCGCTTCAGCCTTTCCTTCAGCATTTCTTGTGATCTTCTCGGCCTGCTTCCGGGCCTCTTCGATCATATTCTCCCTCTCTCTGACGATCCAGCGTGACTGCTTGAACTCTTCCGGCATTACATTCCTGAGCTCTTCGATAAGGTCGTATATTTCATCTCCGCCTACCATGATATTTGCTGAAAACGGTATTCTCTTGCCGCCATCAAGCGATTCTTCTATTCGGTCTATGATCTCCAGTGTATTCATTCTGCTCTCTTTTCATATACAATTTTACTATTTATATATCAGTCAAACAATCCGCTTTTAAAACTTTTTACTATTTCCTCCTCGATCTCTTCCGGTACAAGCCCCGTAATGCACCCCCCAAATCCGGCTACTTCCTTTACTGCGCTGGAACTCAGATATGCATATCTGGGATTGGTGACCATAAACATCGTCTCCAGCTCTGGTTTCAATTTCTTGTTTATCTGCGCCATTTGAAATTCATTTTCAAAATCCGATATTGCCCTCAGTCCCTTGACAATGACCTCTGCATCCATCTTTTTGGCCAGATCTACGAGAAGACCTTCGAAAGGCGCGATTTCGATATTATTTATATTTGCCAGCGAGCGCCTGACAAAATCAATCCTCTTACCAAGACTGTATAATGGGTTCTTGCTGGCATTATTCGATATCGCCACTATTACTTTCTTAAATACTTTTGAGCATCTGATTATTACATCCCGATGCCCTTCTGTAAGGGGATCATAGGTACCCGGACATATCGCTGTCTTTTCCATAATAAAACTCCAGACCGTCTGCTTCTATTTGCCGGAAGACTCCTTAATCTTAAGATACAAGACTTTCTTATCTCCAAAAAAAGACTGCTTCACTATTTCCAGTTTTTCAATCTCTTCTTCTATATCTCTTTTAAAAAAAAACTCATATACCAGTAAAGTCTTCTCTGCAGCAATGCCTCTTACCGCAATAATATCAAAAATACTTTTCATCATATCCGCACCGATCTTATATGGCGGATCAAGAAAGATTATATCCCACTTTTTAATATTGCAAAACCTTAAATATTCCAATATATCTTTTTGTATTATTTCAAAGCTTCCAATATCTGTCTGGTTTGAAGCCAGGTTTTCAGTATTATATCTTATCAGGTCCATAGATTGTGTATCTTTATCAACAAAATATACCAGTCTGCATCCCCTGCTTAAGGATTCGAGCCCGAGGGATCCGGTCCCTGAAAAAAGATCAAGCACTCCTGCGGCTTTTATTCTGCTGCTTAAAACATTGAAAATACTTTCCTTCACACGGTCCAGAGTCGGCCTGATGCTGTAATCTGAAGGTGCCCTTAATTTCCTGCCTTTAAATTTTCCTGAGATTATCCTGATAAAAAATCACCGCTTGCCGCTATTCGATTGAAAAAATAAACGGGTAAAGAGGCTGGCCGCCTCTATGGAATTCTACATCTATTTCAGGATATAATTTTATGATTCTTTCCTTCAAAACTTTGATATCTGCTCTATCAGCTTCTTTCCCTGTATAGAATGTGATGACTTCCTCATTGCCTTCCATTATATCTCTTATCAGGTCCATCGCCGCATCTATTATATTATCCGATATTATCCTGATCTTGCCATTGAAGAGTCCGATATATGCGCCTTTCTTTATCTCGCCGACATGTAATTTTGCATCCCTTACGGCCCTGGTTATCTCTCCGCTTTTACTCATCTTTATAGATTGTTCCATATTATATACATTCTCTTCCATGCCTGCATCCGGATTATAGCTCAGTATAGCTGATATTCCTTCAGGTATGGTCCTCGTCGGTATGACCGTTATGGTCTTTTTCTTTACAAGTCTTTTGGCCTGATTCGCGGTAAGTATGATATTTTTATTATTTGGAAAGATTATTACTTCGGCAGCATCAAGGCTGTTTATTGCCTTTACGATATCATAAGTAGAAGGATTCATGCTCTGGCCCCCGCTTAATATGATATCAACTCCAATGCTTTTAAATATTTCTTCGAGTCCTTCTCCATTTGAGACGACTACATGCGCCCTCTTCATTACCGGAGACACCTTTTGCTTTTCTGTCTCTGCTCCGACTATTTCTATCCTCTGGTCCTTCATATTGTTTATCTGTATATCATGAAGGGTCCCCTCCCTTATCGCCCGGTTCAGCACTTTCTGCGGTGAATTTGTATGAACATGGATCTTAACCAGATTTTCATTGCCGACTACAAGGGCGCTGTCTCCATAAC
>CBDUUS010000098.1:0-5087 GCA_965370465.1 uncultured bacterium
TCCAGGGAGGAATAATGGCAGAGAAGAAAGAAATCAAAGAAAAGGTGACAGAAACGGAAGAAAAGAAAGAAACAGTGGCAAAGGCAAAAGAGACGAAAAAAGTAAAAAGCAATAGCAATAGCAAGGGCATAGATGATATTCTTGGGTCCATTGAGAAGATGACTGTGCTGGAACTCTCTGAACTTATAAAGGCTCTTGAAGAAAAATTTGATGTAAGCGCACAGGCTATGGTTGCTGCAGCGCCAGCTGCAGGAGCAGCTGATGGGACGGCACAGGTGGAAGAAAAATCTGAATTTGATGTAGAGCTTAAATCTATTGGCCAGAAAAAGATCGAAGTCATTAAAGCTGTAAGGCAGATAACAAGTCTGGGGCTCAAAGAAGCAAAAGAGATCGTAGACAAAGCTCCGAATACTGTAAAAGAAAAAGTATCCGCAGAAGAAGCGGAAAAGATTAAAAAACAGCTTGAAGACGCTGGTGCCGAAGTAGAAATAAAATAATCTTTCTAAAATACTAATAGTGTATATGAAGGTGTAGTAGAACTGCTATGCCTTTATGTCATATATAGCAATAAACTGTCAGGTCGGTATAAGTATTCATAAAATGATAATATAGCAAAAAGTTGACAGAAATTATTATTTTGGTATATTAATAGTTTGTGAGTTTTTCCCGGACTTTTAGTACTATTTTTTATAGAAATGTATTATATATTATATTTTCTATATATAAAAGTTTTATTTAAGATTATTGATTCCAAACTATTCTATAGGATTGCAACTTAAGATTGAGCAAAGAGGAGAATAATTTAATGCAAAAAACAAAACAATTCCAGAGATATGATTTTGGAAGAATACCAAAAATAATGGAGATGCCGCATCTTTTGGATATCCAGAGGGAATCTTTTCAGTGGTTCCTGGACGAAGGACTTATAGCGGCCCTCAAAGATATTTCTCCCATAGAAGATTTTACAGGGAATCTGACCCTGGAATTTATCGATTATAGATTTGATGAGGACATAACTACGCCGGATGAATGCAGGATGCAGGATATGTCATATACTGCACCGCTGAGAGTCATGTCAAGATTTGTAAATAAAGAAACCGGAGAGATGAAGGAACAGGAAGTCTTTATGGGTGATATTCCTATGATGACTGATAAGGGGACCTTCATTATAAATGGCACCGAAAGGGTAGTCGTATCGCAGCTTGTCCGTTCGCCGGGAGTATATTTTGATACTGATATAGATAAGAAAACAGAACGCGATATCTATATGTGTAAAGTCATACCTACCAGAGGATCCTGGATCGAGCTTGAGACAGATAAAAAAAATATTGCATATGTAAGAATAGACAGAAGAAGGAAATTCCTTCTTACTATTTTCCTGAAAGCTTTAGGATTTGGAAATAATAAAGATCTGATCGAGCTTTTTGGACCTTTTGACAAAGAGGGCTGTATCAAGAACACGCTTGACAAAGATATGACAGAAACAGAAGAAGAAGCATTAATAGAAATATATAAGAAACTCAGGCCAGGTGAGCCGCCAACGGTTGATAGCGCCAATAATCTTATAAACTCGCTTTTCTTTAATCCTAAGAGATATGATTTTGGAAAAGTAGGCAGATATAAGATCAACCAGAAATTGATGGAAGAAGTGGATGAGGAGATTTCCAAAAAACTTGCTGTCATCGATAAAAAAATGAATATTGACCCGGAGGAGAAATATATACTTAATAGCAGGGATATTTTCCTGATCGTTAAATATCTTATACAGCTTATAAGCGGAATGGGCGAAGTGGATGATATAGATCACTTTGGAAACAGGAGGATAAGGAATATAGGAGAACTGGTCCAGAATCAGGTAAGAATAGGTCTGTCAAGGATGGAAAGAGTCGTAAAAGAGAGAATGACCACTCAGGATCTTGATATGATAACTCCTAAATCCCTTATAAATATCAGGCCGCTCGTGGCAAGCCTGAAGGAATTCTTTGGAAGCGGGCAGCTTTCACAGTTTCTCGACCAGACTAATCCTCTTGCCGAGATAACGCATAAAAGAAGGCTTTCTGCTCTGGGGCCGGGAGGACTTTCGAGAGAGAGAGCTGGATTCGAGGTCAGGGATGTACATGCGTCACATTACGGAAGGATGTGTCCGATTGAGACTCCAGAGGGTCCCAATATCGGATTAATAGGTTCTCTTGCTACTTTTGCCACTCTTAATGAATATGGCTTTATAGAAACCCCATACCGCAAGGTGGAAAAAGGTATTGTAACAGATAATATTGTATATCTTTCAGCGGACCAGGAAGAAGATTTTATAGTGGCTCAGGCTACTGAGAAAATAAATTCCAAAGGAAAAATCATAGAAGAAAAAATTTCAGCAAGACTTGGGGATGATATTATATCAGTCGAACCGAAAATGGTAGACTATATGGATGTATCTCCACGACAGATATTCAGTGCTGCAGCTTCTATGATACCCTTTCTTGAACACGATGATGCAAACAGGGCATTAATGGGCTCTAATATGCAGAGACAGGCTGTTCCGCTTATTGATCCGGAACCTCCGCTGGTGGGCACTGGAATGGAAAAAGAGCTTGCGCGAGACAGCGGAACCCTTATCCTGGCAAAGGGCGAAGGAATTGTAAAAGAAGTACACGCCGATCATATAAAGATAGACTATACAAGGAAAAAAGGCGTAGAGCATGAGCTATATAAATTTAAAAGATCAAATCAGGGTACATGCATCAATCAGAGACCCCTTGTAAGAGAAGGCGATAAAGTAGAAAGGGGTCAGGTCATAGCAGATGGCCCTGCTACAAGTTCAGGGGAGCTTGCTCTTGGTAAAAACCTCAGGCTGGCTTTTATGTCCTGGGAGGGATATAACTATGAAGATGCGATCATAATCTCCGAAAGGCTTGTGAAGGAAGATGTACTGTCTTCGATCCATATCTCAAAGCAGGAAGTCGAAGCAAGGACAACAAAACTTGGCAATGAGGAAATAACAAGAGATATACCCAGTATCGGAGAAGAAGTATTGAAGGATCTCGATGATAACGGAATAATAAGGATTGGTGCTGAAGTAAAGCCTGGCGACGTACTTGTGGGCAAGATAACTCCCAAAGGAGAGACAGAACTTACAGCAGAAGAGAAACTGCTCAGGGCTATTTTCGGAGAGAAAGCACGCGAAGTAAGAGATAGTTCGCTAAAAGTACCTCATGGGATAAGTGGAAAGATTTTAGATGTCCAGGTCTTCTCAAGAAAACATGACCATGAGCTGCCGCCTGGAGTGAATGAGCTTGTAAGAGTTTTTATTGCCAAGAAGAGAAAGATCTCTATTGGCGACAAGCTGGCGGGAAGACATGGCAATAAAGGTGTTATCTCTGTAATACTGCCTGAAGAAGATATGCCTTATTCCGAAGACGGCGAACCTATAGATATAATATTCAATCCGCTGGGAGTACCTTCAAGGATGAATGTCGGCCAGGTGCTTGAGACCCATCTTGGCGCAGTTGCCAAAAAAGGCTGGGAAACAGAGGAAAGAGCGGAAGATGGTTCTGTATATATAGCCACTCCAGTATTTGAAGGAGCCAGCGAAGACAAGATAAAAAGCCTGCTTAAAAAGGCAGGACTCCCAGAAAACGGGAAGACAGCATTATATGATGGAAGAAACGGTGAGAAGCTGGCCGATGAGATCACTGTCGGCTATGGATATGTCATGAAGCTTCTTCATCTGGTAGATGATAAGATACATGCCCGTTCAACGGGACCATATTCTCTTGTCACGCAGCAGCCTCTCGGAGGAAAGGCCCAATTTGGGGGCCAGAGATTTGGAGAGATGGAGGTATGGGCGCTTGAAGCATACGGAGCGGCATATGCCCTTCAGGAGATGCTCACTATCAAGTCAGATGATGTGACCGGAAGAGTCAAGACTTATGAAGCGATAGTAAAGGGAGAAAATATTGAGAAGCCGGGAATACCTGAGTCTTTCAAGGTCCTGATAAAGGAGATGCAGAGTCTTGGCCTTGACGTAGAGGTACTTTCAGAGGGAGGCAAGCAGATAAAGGTATCCAGGCCCGAAGATGAAATAATGAAGACAGTAGAAGAGCTTGGAATTAATCTTGAAAGCGGCGGAGGACTTCTTGATAAAAATATTGAAGAGGACCAGATCCTGAAAGAAGAAAAAGAGCCGGCAGGGGCCAGTAGTCCCGGTAAAAAGGACAAAGACAAAAAGAAAAAGGCGAAACCCGAGCTTACTAAAGAGGAAAAACAGATCCAACAGCAAATAGAGGCTGGGAAAAAAGAAGAAAAAACAGACGAAGATAAGACAAAAAAATAAACTTTTATACTTTCGAAAGGGCTTGATTAAATGGTTATTAATTTAGATGTTAGCGATTTTAATGCAATAAGAATCGGCTTAGCATCTCTGGAAAAGATAAGGTCATGGTCCAATGGCGAGGTAAAGAAACCGGAGACCATAAACTATAGGACTTTAAAGCCGGAAAAGGACGGACTTTTCTGTGAGAGGATCTTTGGGCCTACCAAAGATTGGGAATGCTACTGCGGCAAGTATAAAAGAGTCAGGTTTAAGGGGATAATCTGTGAAAGATGCGGAGTGGAAGTGACCCGTTCAAATGTCAGAAGAGAAAGAATGGGGCATATCTCGCTTGCCTGCCCGGTATCGCATATCTGGTTTTTTAAAGGGGTTCCTTCAAGAATGGGATATATCCTGGATATTAGCCCCAAGGACCTTGAAAAGGTCCTTTATTTCGATTCATATATAATTACAGCAGTAGACAGGGATAAAATAAAAGTCGAGGAAGAGAAAATAAAAGAGATAGAGAAAAAAGCTATTAAAAAGGCAAAGGAATTTCATGAGCTCAGGATCAAAGATATACAGGCAAGCAAGGATGAGCTCATCGAAGCAAAAAATGAGATAGAGGAAGAAGACCCCCCAAACGATATTAAAAAAGATGAGGATTTCCAGAGTGATATTAAAGACGGTGATGATCCTGGAGATGAAGACAGCTCTGACGATAGTGATGAAGAAAAAATAGAAATACCTTCCAGAGAGAAAAGAATAGCAGAGAAAGTAA
>CBDUUS010000099.1:0-5023 GCA_965370465.1 uncultured bacterium
AGATAATAATAATATTGATCAATTATGTCAAAAAAGAAAAAACAAATATTTTTATGGGGGTATTCACTTGACTCAGGTACCTACAACATGTAGTATAAAGGAGTCATGGAGGATTACCCCAAAACACTTTCGGAATTCGAGGACAGGTTTTCTTCGGAAGAAGCCTGCCGTGATTATCTTTACCAGTTGCGTTGGCCGAATGGATTTCGTTGTCCGCGCTGTGGCCATGAAAAGGCGTGGCCCGTTGGCACCGTAGTGTTTCAATGTGCTAGCTGTGATTATCAGATCTCTGTCATAGCGGGAACAATTTTCCACGGCACACACAAGCCTTTGAAACTTTGGTTTAGAACGATCTGGTGGGTGACCGGCCAAAAGAATGGTGCCAGTGCATTGGGGCTTAAAAGAATCCTCGGATTGGGCAGTTATCGGACTGCGTGGGCATGGCTCCATAAACTCAGACGTGCCATGGTTATGCCTGGACGAGATCGTCTTACCGGAATAATTGAAGTGGATGAGAGCTACATTGGTGGAGAAAAGCCGGGCAAGCGAGGGCGCGGTGCTGCAGGAAAGGCGTTGGTAGTGATAGCGGCAGAAGTGAAAGGCCCTCGCATCGGACGGATACGACTTCGCTATGTTCCGGATGCCTCGGCTGCAAGCCTGGAGGGAGCCGTACAAGAAGCGGCGGAGCAAGGAAGCGTGATTCGAACAGACGGCTGGAGTGGGTATAGCCAATTGAACTGCCTCGGATATGCTCATGAAATTGTGCGTAAGGATGCCGCTGTGGGGGAGAATTTGTTGCCCTCTTGCCACAGGGTTGCTTCGTTGTTGAAACGCTGGCTTATAGGAACACATCAGGGAGCCGTCAGTCATGAACATTTGGACTACTATCTCGATGAATTTACTTTCAGATTCAACCGGCGAACTTCAAACCACCGTGGGAAGCTCTTCTTTCGGCTTCTTCAGAATGCGGTGGCAGTAGAACCCGTAACATTCAGACAACTGGTTAGAAACGTCAGGGGGCAAAGATCGCGAAGCTACAACATATAGTAGCACCTTAACAAAGTGAATACCCCCATATTTTTATATATTATTTTATGCCGAATAAATGTCAATAAGAAAGGCTATCTCACGAAAGATTGAATTGAAGAATTTTGTAAAAATTCTTTTTCTTAACCGCAGCTGCTCCAGCCACAATAGCAAAAAAGACAGTTCCCGCCATTCATTAGATTATCTCCACAATCCGGGCAGATAAGTTCCTTTTTTATTTGAGTAATACTTTTTGGTTCCTGGTCCAGAATTTTAATGGTGTCTGTATATGTGGTCATTTTAAATACCCTCTTTCATATTTATCCAGTAAACATCAAATAAAATATTTTTAATGATTAATTTGATTTAAGTATCGGTATAAACACTGTCTTCTTATCTATATAACCTGAAGAAGAAATCTCATTTACTTTCTTCAACTCACCAACAAATATTTCTTTTGTTTCGGAATCTGAATACTTATCAGCCAGGTCCTGCACATTAGTAACACTGCTTAAGCTTATTTTCATATACTTGACAGTATCAACTCCGCCAAATTTGTGCCTGCTGCTGTAAAAAGCCATCAATACCAGAATGCTTACTGCTATTATAAGGATTATCATAAATACTTTTTTAATGTTCATTGCTATTACCTTTGCCATTTTTTAATCCCCTTTTGTCTTTCTATTTGCTATATTTGGTCTATTTATTTAACTACGAACATATGTTTGTATATATAATACTACCGAACATATGTTTGTGTCAAATAATTTTTAGAAAAATTTAGAAATTTAAATATAGCTGGAAGTATTTGAAGCAAGACTAAATAATCCATTATTATATATCTTGATAGGGATTTTATGAGATAGAAATCTTTTTAGAGGCTTTTATCAAAAACAAATTTATGGAATTATTACACAGTAAGACGCAATCTATTGTATATCAATTTTCTATAGTTTTAGTATAGGGATGATTATTCTTTCCCAACAGCTGCTTTAAGCAACTCTTTTCCTGCTGGTTCTGGCACCTTTCTCCCATCTTCTTTAGCGATTTCCAACCAGAGTCCCATTGCAACCATAACCTCTTTCAATGCTGCTTCCTCAGTTTCTCCAAAAGCAGAACATCCTGCCAGCTCGGGGACTAATGCAATATATCCATTATCATCTTCACTATAGAATATCTCAATTGCATATTTATACATCTTCCTTCTCCATTAACTTATATTTTTTAATAATCTTTAATAGTTGTTTAACCTGATATGGTTTTGCCTTGCCTTTTATATTCTGGAAATTAAGCATTTCCCTCACACCATTTTTAACATTTATTTCATGGCTACCCTTACCACCTCTAAATTTAAAACCAAACATTTTTGCAGCTTTTCTAATATTTTTTATGGTAAATAATCTATCCTGTATATTTGAGTCCTAAAACATATTATTCATTTCTTGTGCTTTAAAAATATTTTACATTTTAAAAGGGTTCTACCATAGAGTCTGTAATTGTATACAAGTTCAAATCTTTTTTAGCAGATGCTTGAAATCATAACATATATCAGGGTAATCTATTTTTGGCCTTCTTATTATTAATAATTTACAATTTGAGCCTTTTACTGATCTTATCTTTTCCAGCTCCCCTCCTGAAGCCCCGCTTTGTTTGGTAACTATAATATTTATGGATTTCTCTATTATAAAAGACTTGATTATATCGGTTCCCCAATTTCCATAATAAGCAATTATCTGCTTTACATTTGCCCCTGCCGCATAACACGTCTTAAGACTCTCCTGAGTCGGCAATATTTTTATATATGCTGTTTTTTTGGAGTCCTTTATTATGTCCCTGAAAATTTCTATATTTTTTACACCTGTAGTAAATAAAATATTACCCTCCAGGCTTTCCAGATATTCTTTCACTTCTTTAAATGAATCAAAATAGAATATATTATTACTTTTTTGCTCTGATATTTTCCTTCTTTCAAATCTTATATACTTTAAATTTTCATTGTCTGCTACAGCAATAGCATTCCTCGAAACATTTTCTGCAAAGGGATGTGTGGCATCTATTATGCATTTAATATTGTACTTTCTTATTAATCTTAACATCTGATTATTATCTAATTTGCTATTGTTTATTATTAAATTCTTATCCAGGCTCCCCCGGACATTAAAAGAATCCCTGCCAATATCCGAAGAATAACTGGCCAGAACCTTATAGCCGTTCTCTAAGAGTCTATGTATTAATTTATTCCCTATGCGGGTGCCTGAAAAAACCAGGATCATCTCTATGCTTTCTTTATTTATATCCTCTTGGATTTATCATTTTACCACTTAAAACCTTAGTTTGAGAATTTCCAATAATAATTACCGTATTCATATCAATACTATGGTCCTTTATATCTTTAAAATTGGTAATAATAATTTCTTCTGCATCCCTGTAAGCATTTTTTACAATACCTATAGGAGTCTCGGGTTTTCTATATTTAGATAGCAGTTTAAGAGCTTCATTAAATTGCCAGATTCTTCCCCTGCTTGCCGGATTATATACAACTATTACCATATCTCCTGAGGCGGATGCGTCCAGCCGTTTTATAATCTGTTCCCATGGAACTAAAAGATCACTCAAGCTTAATACAGAAAAATCACAGATCAATGGTGATCCAAGCAAGGCTGAAGCAGCCAGAGCTGCCGTTATTCCGGGAATTATCTCAACCTGAATATTGTTTTTAGAGGATTCTTCTAAAATCAAGCCGGACATGCCATAAATTCCTGGATCTCCGCTACTGATCACAAGAACATTTTTCCCTTTTAATGCTTCACTTACAGCAAATTCTGCTCTTTGCCTTTCCTTTCTCATCCCAAAAGCTTTTGTCTCCCTGTCTTTTAGAATCTCTTTTCCAATTAATTGAAGATACTTCTTATAGCCCACGACAATGTCGCACTCCGCGATGACTTCGCTTAATCTGGGGACAATATATTCCTTTCTGCCGGGACCTATTCCTCCCACAAAAATTTTTCCCTTGCAATGGCTACGGTTATTTTTCTCCTGAACACAGTTTTTGGAACTACTATTTCTGTCCGCACTCCTGCAAGAATAGCTGCGCTTTCGCATACGTTTCCCACACCAATCTTCTTTTTTACAAATTTAGAAAATGAAACATTATGTTCCAATTTCTTGATTTTTTCACTTTCTATAAACCTTAAAGGTATATGCAATTTATCTGCAATCTCTATCAAGCCCTTTTCTTTTGACTTGATGTCAATAGATGCAATCACTCTTACTTTATTTAATGATATTAAGTTCTTATTAAGAATAACTTCCAATGCTTCTTTGATCTCCCCTGAAGCTACCCCTTTGCGTAGTCCGATTCCTACTATAATATTCTTTCCGGACTCAGTGCCTGTAGTGATAATGCTTTCAATCCTTAGTACTGATCCAATATCCGAAGCTAATTTATTTGCTCCTCCTTCATGGCCCGCTAAAAGCGCTATGGAATATCTGCATCCATCATCAATTACCACAATAGGCTTATCTATTTTCTTGTTTTTTATATATGGTTTAATCAACCTTATTGCTATGCCGCAGGCAGAGATGAAAACTATTCCATCACTATTATTATATATGTCCCCAAACTCTTCGCTGACACCCCTGCTCCCTATAAAGACTTCTCTGTTTGGTTGGATATAATCTTTTATACTTTCTTTTCCAAAATAATATATTTTAGAACTAAAACTATTTGAGATAATATCAGCAATTCTAAAACCATTTTTTGAAAATGTGATAATACCAGGCATTACTTTTTACCTTTTCTAAATTTATGTGAAAAATCTTTATCATATAGTTTTGATTTTGTATTATTTCCTCTTAAAAAATTACCTATCAGTATCAATGTAGTGTATTTCAGGTCCAAATCTTTTATTTTTTCTTCAATATCATTCACCGTCCCTGTAATAATAAGCTCTTCCGGCCAGGATACTTTGTGGCATATTGCAATAGGTGTATCAAG
>CBDUUS010000100.1:0-5018 GCA_965370465.1 uncultured bacterium
GCCATTCATCTCAAGGGCTAAAGACCGTTGAGTTTTCTGGCTTCTATAATAAATACAGTTACCAGGTCAAGTCCATTGTTCAATGCTTCAGAAAAAACACCAATGCTATTTGTAATATAGGCAATGATCACCTTTGCTATAACAAGTATGACTGACACAGCAAGAGAAAAAGAAGCAATAATGATCTTATTTTTTTCCGGCCTCATATCAATCTTTCAATATTTCAGAAATATCCAGATCTTTTACCCTGTAAATAAAATCCTGTTCTACCCGGGGAGCTGTCTCTCCATCCCAGGAATAATCAAAACCATCATAGTAATAACTGCCCCAGTCCATTGTCGTATGTTCATATATATATCCGGGACCTCTCTCGGTCACTATGTCAAGAAAGTAATTGTCTGTCCAAAAGTTTTCCTCTGTAGTTATATCCACTGGCACCCAGCCATAACCCGGGATCTTTATTTCTACCCAGGCATGCCCTACGTCGATTTCCTTATTTGTCTCGTACAGAATAGTATATACTGGTATTCCTGCGGCAAGTCTGGCCGGTATTCCGGCAGAGCGCAGCATTGCTGTATATAGAATGGAATAATCAGAACAGACTCCCGAACCTTTTTCCAGGATCTCTGAAGCGCTCATAAATTCATATTCCCTGTTCTCGGCTCTATCATAATCATAATACATATTCCTGATTATATAATTATATATTATTTCAGCGATCTTCAGGGGCCTGGTCTCATTACCTACAAGTTTCCGGGTCTGGCTGGAAATAGTAGTATTATCAGAATCTATATAAAGATCATCCCTGGTATAGTAAAAAAGGTCGGGATCATCTTCCCTATAATCAAGATCCATATTGATATTGCCATATTCAAATTCACAGAGCCTAACATCAAGGGCCGCAATGATCGATATGCTTTCCCCGGGTTCCAGGTCCTCATCAATATCAAATTTCAATAGCTTATTCCAGTGATTATCATAGATCTCATCTATTGCAGTAATACTGGTTTCAGTACTTTCTATATATTGATAAGGGGCATAGTTTAAGGGGACCCTCATCAGGCACTCAATATCCTTTAATACCTGCTGGCTCTTATTGTCGAGGATATATTCTATCTCTACTTTGAAATTATGGGGATGCATATCTATGATAGCATCATTTATATCGGCTATTTGGATTACCTCAGTTATGGTATTGGACATCTCTCCGTCAGATACTTCAAGGAATATCTCATAATGGCCCGGTTCATCAAATATATGATCGATTATTTTCCTGTCTTCATAAGGATAGCCATTTATATTCCAGCTATAATAAATTTCTTCACCTTCGGGATCAAATGCATTTAAAGCGCTAAATATAATTGGTGTTTCGCTTATATAATAATCACAGACTCTGTCGCCAAAAATATCGATTACTGCATGTGGAGGTATATTACCGGCACTACCTTTGTCAGGTTCATAGGCCCCTGTATCATCTTCTGCAGAAAGTCCCATTATTACGAGTCCTTCAAAACCATCAGCTATATACCCATAATTGCCTTTTATTGTAATGTCATATGAGGTTCCGCTTGTATTTAACCTGCTTGCAATAAAAGGTTCTTCAGTATCCATAATATCAAGTGTGTAAACACCGCCGTTAAGGTCCGATACATATAAGAAACCGTCTATCATATCAAGCTCCCATACACCTCCCGGCAGATTAATATTTCCCTTAAGGACAGGAGCTCCGTTTGAGATATCGACTATCTGCAGCATGCTTTCAGAATAATTGCCATCATCTGATATGTGGCTTGACAGGTATATCTTCTCTTTATCCATATAGATCCCCCATGAGTTGGAGGGTACCTCTATTGCTGAATCTATAAATGGATTTTCCCTATCGGTGATATCAATTATAAGCAGTTCACTTTTACCGGTATACTCATCAGCATCATAATCATAATAATTTATATTTATACTGGCAATATCATTATAAACAGAGACATTTGCCGGGGAACCTTCAAGGACCAGTTCACTTTTAAATACGGGATTGTTTTTATCCGAAATATCTGCTATCTCAAGAGTATTTATTTCTGCACCGTCATCATATGTGCTGGTATTCATATAAGCATAGCTGTCATCCACATATAATCCAAAGACCGATTTTCTATTATTCTTTCCTGTATTATAATCTCCGATGACCACGGGATCTTCCTTATCGGTTATATCGACTATTTTGAATCCACACTCCGTATAATAATCATCTTCACCTTCTATCCATTCCGTATAGGAGACAAAAGCAAGATCGTCTCTGACTATTACAATATTCGCAGAATCTATATCAGGACATTTACCCGTAATATAGGGCTTGGCCCTATCTGAAATATTTATTATATATAATACGCCAAGGTCATTTGTAAGATATGCATAATTACCGGATATGTCTACATCTATAGCCTGTCCCGAGACAGCGATGCTGCTTATCTTGTGATTTTGCGGATTTCCGTTAAACAGACCATGGTCCGGTTCAGGTTGGTCCTCCGGCTTCTCCTCTTTATTATCTTTATAGGTATCCAGAAATGACAGGACTTTTCCCGGAACATCTACTGGAATAAAACAGCATCCTGTAAATATAACTGCGGCAATGAGTATTATAATTAGATTTATAATATATATTTTTTTCATTTTTACCATGCTATCCTTCTATTTTAAATGATTTAAGCTTTAATCTTTATCCTGTAAAGGAATAAGGAGTTTTCTGATATCATCATCATCCAGCACCCTGTATTTTTTTTCAGGAAGGCTGCCCAGAAAAAGATTCCCTATTTTTATCCTTTTCAGGTCCCTGACAGTATATCCCATCTTTCTAAAAACAATTCTTATTATTCTCTTTCTTCCTTCATGTATTCTTATTCTTAGAAAATCACTGTTCCGTCTATTGCCGGTAAGCTGTATCGTATCAGGTTTAAAGATCTTTCCTTCAACCATTATTCCTTTTTTTATTTTTTTTATATCCGCATCAGAAATATTTCTGTTTAATCTCACTTCATATGTTTTTGGGATATTGAATTTGGGATGAGTTATCTTATAGACAAGATCGCCATCATTTGTAAGTATTATGAGGCCCCTGGATTCTTTATCCAGCCTTCCGGCCGGGTAAAGGCGCTGCCTGGTATTTCCGATAAGGTGAAGAACTGTTTTTCTCATAAAATCGTCTTTCGCAGTTGAAAGATAACCGGCAGGTTTATTAAGTGCAAACACTATCTTTTGTTCTTGCCTTACTGTCTTTCCATTAAATTTGATAGCATCGGCCCCACAGACCTTACAGGCAGGATCTTTGACAATAGTATCATTGACCTGTATCCTTCCATTAGTTATCAGGTCCTCGCATTTCCTTCTTGATTGTATTCCGCAATCAGCAAGAAATCTAACTAATCTAATCTTCTGTTGTTTCTTCATCTTCTTTAAATTCTTTAAGAGGCGGCAGATCTTTCAGGCTGTTAAGACCGAGAAGCTCTAATAATCTATCAGTTGTCCTGTAAAGTATGGGACTCCCGGGTTCCTTGAGTTTCCCTGCTTCTTTAAGGAGACCTTTATCGACAAGTGTAAGCACTACGCTATCGGTCCTGACTCCTCTTATTTCAGCTATACAGGTTCTTGTGACTGGCTGCTGATAGGCTGTGATCGCAAGTGTCTCAAGAGCAGCCTGGGATAGATGGGTCCTTATATTTGTCTTTACAAATCTTTGAAGCATCTCATTTAATGCAGGATTAGAATATAATCTATATCCTCCGCTGACTTTTTTAAGTACAAAACCCCTGTTCTGTTCAATATATTCTTTTTCAAGTGCATTGATTACTTTTTTTACTTCTTTTTCTTCAAGGTCCAGTGTTTCAGCTATTATATTCACTTTTACCGGATCTTCAGATATGAATAAGATCCCTTCTATATGGGTCCTTATCCATCCGGATCCAAAAAGGCTCATCTCTGTACCAGGGTCAAATATTTTATTGTTTTTTTCTTCTTTTTTCATCATCTGCTCTTTATTAATATATTTCCAAAATTTTCAAACTGCACTATTTCAATTTCTTCACTTTTGTATAGTTCAAGAATCGATAAAAAACTTATTATTCTGTCCAGAACCTGGTTATAAATAGATGATATCTCCTTAAAGGTAATGTCTTTACGGCCGCCGAGGATATTTTTTATCCTTTCCATTTCTTCAAAGATACTGATAGTCGAATGATCGGCATATATTTCACCAGGATTTATTTCTAGTTTCATCTGTGAAAATATCCTGCTCGCTATCAGCCATAATTCAATCAGGTCAAGTTCTTCCATAAAGTCAGGTAGAATATTAAGAAGTTCCTTCTCTATTGGAGCTTCCCTGATAAAAAAGAGTGACTCTTCAAGCGCTTTGCTATTAATATAATTTGATACTTTTTTATATGTCCTATATTCTTCTTCCCTTCTTTTTAAAATATTTACATCAAGCTCGCCCTTGTCTTCATCAGCTATATGCCTGGAAGGAAGCAGTGAACGCGACTTTATTTCAAGAAGTATTGAGAAAAAATAAATAAAACCTGAGATAGTATCAAGCAGTACATTCTTCTTCTCTTTAATGAAATCAGAAAACCCCTTTATAATATAGCTGAGTGATATATCATAAATATCAACCTTTTTCTTCTGTACAAGCTCGAGAAGGAGCTCAATGGGACCGTTAAAAACATCATCACATCTTATATCATACACTCTGTTTTTTTTAATGGCTGTATCCATTAATCTATACCCATTCTACTCCTGACATCCGATATCGTAGATTGTGCGACATCATTCACCTTTTTGCTTCCTGTCTTAAGGATGTCATAAATATAATTTTTATCTTTTAAAAGCGCTGTTCTTTTTTCCTGGAAATCTTCAAGTGAATCCGATATTATACCGGCAAGCTCATCTTTGCATGCGGTACACCCTATCTCCCCTTTGCGGCATCTATTCTCGATTCCCGCTAGATCTTTACCCATATATATTTTATAGAATGT